>NZ_JAGMUE010000422.1:0-428 GCF_019049165.1 Streptomyces sp. AC627_RSS907 | reverse complement strand
TCAAACAACGACCAACCACCCATCACCCCGAGCCAGAGCTCGAGTGCACTGGGGCCGGCACCGAAGACCCAGCCATACGGCCGCGCCCTCAGACACCCAACAGCGTGCCCGACACGTCCAGTCAAGACCCTGCGTTCCACGCCGAAGCAGTACTAACAGTCCTCATCCTGATCGTGCCGAGTAGTCAACGTTCCACCCATGAGCAACCAGTGCGAGACATTCGCTCGCATACTGGCCTCTGACCTCGCCCCGAAGGACTCGGTAAGAAGTGCTCCTTAGAAAGGAGGTGATCCAGCCGCACCTTCCGGTACGGCTACCTTGTTACGACTTCGTCCCAATCGCCAGTCCCACCTTCGACAGCTCCCTCCCACAAGGGGTTGGGCCACCGGCTTCGGGTGTTACCGACTTTCGTGACGTGACGGGCGGTG
>NZ_JAGMUE010000421.1:0-558 GCF_019049165.1 Streptomyces sp. AC627_RSS907 | reverse complement strand
CCTCCAGCCGGTGCAGGAACCACAGCCGCTGTTGCGCGAAGGACAGCGGCTCGCGCTCGCCGCGCTCCCCCGCTGTCAGGGGCGCGCGGCGCGTCCCGCGCGGCAGGACGACCTCGGCGAGCGCGGCCGGGGTCGGGTGGTCGAAGACGTCGCGGATGGCGACGTCGACGCCGAGCGCGGAGCGGACGCGGCCCGCGAGCCGCATGGCCAGCAGCGAGTGCCCGCCGAGGGCGAAGAAGTCGTCGTCGGGCCCGGCGTCGGGCTGGCCGAGCAGGTCGGCGAAGAGGCTGACGAGCACGGCCTCGCGCGGGTCGCGGGGCGCCCTGGTCCGTTCGGCCGCGGCCAGTTCGGGGGCGGGCAGCGCGGCCCGGTCCACCTTGCCGTTGGGGGTGAGCGGCAGCTTCTCCAGCGGCACCGTCAGCGAGGGCACCAGGTGCGCGGGCAGCCGGTCGGCCAGGAACTCGGCGAGCCCGCTGGGCGCCCCGGTGACGTAGGCGACCAGGCGCTGGGTGCCCGACGCGTCGGGGGCGGCGACCACGACCGCGTCCTCGACCCGGG
>NZ_JAGMUE010000420.1:0-1014 GCF_019049165.1 Streptomyces sp. AC627_RSS907 | reverse complement strand
TCCTGCGGCTGCGCAAGGCCCACCGCAAGCACGGCCAGCGCACCTTCGGCATCGCCCCGTACGCGACCCGCGGCCTGACCAAGGCGGGCGGCACGCTGCTGCCCGCGGCGCCCGGCACCGAGACGGAATGGCTGGACGCGCTGGCCGGCGGCGTCGGCCTGGACGAACTGGGCCAGCGCGCGGCCGACGCGCTGCGCGCCGAGGGGTCGGCGATCGTCGTCGGGGAGCGGCTGGCGGCCGTGCCCGGCGCGCTGACCGCCGCCGTCCGGCTGGCCTCGGCCACCGGCGCCAGCCTGACGTGGATTCCGCGCCGGGCCGGCGAGCGCGGCGCGATCGAGGCGGGCGCGCTGCCCGGGCTGCTGCCCGGCGGGCGCCCGGCCACCAGCCCGAGCGCCCGCGAGGAGGTCGCCGAGCTGTGGCGGGTGCGCGAACTGCCGCCCCGGCACGGACGCGACACCGGGCAGATCATCGAGGCCGCAGCGGGCGGCGAACTCGGCGCGCTGCTCGTCGGCGGCGTCGAGGTGGCCGACCTGCCCGACCCGGCCCGCGCCGTCGAGGCGCTGGACGCGGTGCCGTTCCTGGTCAGCCTGGAGCAGCGGCCGTCCGAGGTCACCGACCGCGCGGACGTGGTGCTGCCGGTCTCGGCCGTGGTCGAGAAGTCGGGCACCTTCCTCAACTGGGAGGGCCGGGCCCGCTCGTTCGAGGCCGCGGTCAAGCCCGACCAGATGGCCCGCCGCCACGTACAGCCCGACGGTCGGGTGCTGCACATGCTGGCCGACCACATGGACGCCCCGATCGCGCTGCCCGACGTGCGCGCCGCGCGGCGCGAGCTGGACCGGCTCGGCGGCTGGGAGGCGGCGCCGGTCACGACGCTGCCGACGCCGACCGGGCAGGGCGGCGCCCCGCTGCCGCGCCCGGCGGCGGGCCAGGCGGTGCTCGCCGGCCACCGGCTGCTGCTCGACCAGGGCCGGCTCCAGGAGGGCGACGAGGCGCTGACCGGCACCCGACACGCCC
>NZ_JAGMUE010000419.1:0-569 GCF_019049165.1 Streptomyces sp. AC627_RSS907 | reverse complement strand
GTGCTGGTCAGCGCGGTGCGCAGGGTGGCCGGGGTCAGCTCGATGCCCCGCTGCTTGGCCGCCGAGAGCAGCAGCGCGGACGCGCCGGCCGCCTGCGGAGAGGCCATCGAGGTGCCCTGCAGCATGCTGTAGCCGACCGGCAGTTCGTAGCCGGCCTCCTTGACCGGCGAGCCGGGTATCCAGGTCTGCGTGGTGTTGATCGACGCGCCCGGGGCGACCAGGGTCGGCGTGAAGCCGCCGTCCTCACGCGGGCCGCGCGAGGAGAAGGGGAAGAGGTTGTACTTCCGCTTGACCTGCGAGCCGTAGTTGGCGGCCCAGGTCTCCTTCGAGACGCCGGCGCCCACGCTGATCACCTTGTTGGCCAGCGACGGGTCGCCGATGGTGTTGGCGCCGGGGCCGCTGTTGCCCGCGGAGATGACGAGCTGCACGCCGTAGGTGTCGATGAGCCGGGTGTACAGCTCCGAGCGCGCGTTGTTGCCGTCGTTCAGCGGCGGCAGGCCGCCGATCGACATGTTGACGATGTCCACGCCGCGCTGGGTGACGAGGTCGATCATGCCCTCGGTCAGCGC
>NZ_JAGMUE010000418.1:0-567 GCF_019049165.1 Streptomyces sp. AC627_RSS907 | reverse complement strand
CACCCACGCCTGGGGCGGTCACCGCACCGCCCCGCCGGTGGCCGACGCGCTCGCCGGCACCGCGCGGCTCCTCGCCTCCCTCGGCCACCGGGTGGAGGAGGTGACGGTCGATCTCGGGGTGGACTGGGAGGAGTTCCTGCTGGCCAACGCCCGACAGTGGACGGCCAACCTCGCGGTCTCGATCGACGAACTGGCCGCCGCCACCGGACGCCCCGTCGACTCCTCGACCCTGGAGCCGCCCATCCTGGCCAGCTACCACTACGGCCGGCAGGTCACCGGCACCGAGTTCGTCACGGCCCTCGCGCTGCGCAACCGCCTCTCCCGCGCCGTGGCCCGGTACTTCGAGACCCACGACATCCTGCTCACCCCGACCCTGCCGGAACTCCCCGTACCGCTGGGCACGTACGCCAAGGACGCCGAGACCCTGGACGGCCTCGGCTGGCTCCGCCGCCTCTTCGACCTCGCCCCGTTCACCGCGGCCTTCAACGTGGCCGGCACCCCCGCCATGTCCGTGCCGGCCCCGCCCGACCCCACGACGGGGCTCCCCGTCGGCATGCAGTTCGCCGC
>NZ_JAGMUE010000417.1:0-638 GCF_019049165.1 Streptomyces sp. AC627_RSS907 | reverse complement strand
GCCGATGCCCTGGATCCAGAGCTGGTCGTCCACCGTGTGGACCTTGCCGTTCTTGACGGCGCCCATCTTCTTCCACAGGCCGCTGGCGGTCGCCTTCGTCTCGCCGGCCTTCTTCGGGTCGCCGTAGGTGGAGGTGAAGATGACGTCCGCGTCCGCCTTGTCGATCTGCTCGGGGCTCACGTCGTACGAGAAGCCGTCCTTGGCCTTGTCGGTGATGGCGGGGCGGCCGAGGCCGGCGTCGGCGAGGATGGTGGCGATGTAGTTCTTCTTGCCGTAGATCCGGATGTCGGCGCCCTCGATGAAGCGGACGACGTTGACCTCGGTCTGCTTGGCCTTGGCCGGGCCGCCGATGGCGTCGGTGACGCGGCCGGCGTGGGCGGTGTAGTCCGAGGTGACCTTCTTGGCCTCGGCGGTCTTGCCGAGCGCGGCGGCGTGGACCTGGAAGTTCTCCTTCCACGGGTAGCCGGTGGTCTCCGTCATCACCGTGGGCGCGATGGCGCTGAGTTCCTTGTAACGGGTGGCGTCGCGGTCCTTGTTGGTGAGGATCAGGTCCGGCTTGAGGCTGGCGATGGTCTCCAGGTTCGGCGCGGCGATGGTGCCGACGTCCTTGATGCCCTCGACCTTCTCCTTCGGCAGGT
>NZ_JAGMUE010000416.1:0-704 GCF_019049165.1 Streptomyces sp. AC627_RSS907 | reverse complement strand
ACCTGGCCAGCGCGCAGGAGCTCAACCAGGTCGTGCACCAGGTCTTCCGGCCGAGCGACGTCTTCCGCATCGACCACTACCTGGGCAAGGAGACGGTCCAGAACATCCTGGCGCTGCGCTTCGCCAACACGATGTTCGAGCCGCTGTGGAACCGCTCGTACGTGGACCACGTGCAGATCACCATGGCCGAGGATATCGGCATCGGCGGCCGGGCCGGGTACTACGACGGCATCGGCTCCGCGCGTGACGTCATCCAGAACCACCTGCTCCAACTCCTCGCGCTGACCGCCATGGAGGAGCCGGCCTCTTTCGACGCGAAGGCCCTGGTCACCGAGAAGCTCAAGGTGCTCACGGCCGTCAAGCTGCCGCACGACCTGGGCCGGCACACCGTGCGCGGCCAGTACACGCACGGCTGGCAGGGCGGCACCGAGGTCTGCGGCTACCTCGAGGAAGAGGGCATCGACCCGCAGTCCAAGACGGACACGTACGCCGCCATCAAGCTGGGCATCGACAACCGCCGCTGGGCGGGCGTCCCGTTCTACCTGCGCACCGGCAAGCGCCTCGGCCGTCGAGTCACCGAGATCGCGGTGGTCTTCCAGCGCGCCCCGCACTCCCCCTTCGACACCACCGACACCCAGGAGCTGGGGCAGAACGCCCTGGTCATCCGGGTGCAGCCGGACGAGGGCGTGACGATCCGGTTCGGC
>NZ_JAGMUE010000415.1:0-674 GCF_019049165.1 Streptomyces sp. AC627_RSS907 | reverse complement strand
GGGGCCCTGTCTGCCGAGTCCTGACCTCTTGGGGGCGGGCGGGGACCGCGCGAGCATCCCGACCTTCCGGTCGGGCAGCGCGTGGCCAGTGATCACCCGAGGTCCCGAGCGGAGGGACCCGTGATGAACCAGCGACATACCTAGGGCGCCTGCTGGCTGGACCGGCCGCGGGCGGCCCGCCTGAGTCACTTCGTGGAACTCCCGTCCCGCGCTCTGGCGCGGAGGGGCGGGAGTTCCACAGCGCGCATCCCTGTGATGCCCAGACGCTCCCGGGCCGCTGAGGCGGTGCCCGGGAGCGGTGGGGACTGCCGGGAGACCCCCCGTCCAACCGAACTCCGGATCTGAACCAACCCCATCCACGAGAGGGCCCAGCATGTTCGGCAAGAACAAGCAGAAGACCACCGTGACCACTCCCACCGCACAGCCCAGCGACCAGTACCGCCTCAAGGCCACAGGCCGACGAGTCACCCTCCTGGAGCGCCTCAGCGACGGGGACGTCCGTATCGCCATGGACAGCGGCCACGTCTGCAGGGACGACATCGTCAGCGCCAGCGACATCACCCCCGCCTGACCCGACATTCCACCGATCACGGCGCGCGGCCCCGGGGCGCATCCCGGGGCCGCTGTGCTGGGCCTGTCCCCGAGGAGGACAACCACATGCACACGACCCATAG
>NZ_JAGMUE010000414.1:0-616 GCF_019049165.1 Streptomyces sp. AC627_RSS907 | reverse complement strand
GTCGTCGTCCTCGCAGACGATCTCGACGAGGAGGTCGAAGGAACCGGCGGTGACGACGACGTACTCCACCTCGTCCATGGCCGTCAGGGCGTCGGCTACCGGATCGACGTCACCTTCGACGTTGACGCCGACCATGGCTTGGCGTCGGAAGCCGACGGTCAGTGGGTCGGTGACGGCGACGATCTGCATGACGTTCTGGTCGAGCAGCTTCTGGACGCGCTGTCGGACGGCCGCCTCGGATAGTCCCACGGCCTTGCCGATCGCGGCGTACGGACGACGCCCGTCTTCCTGGAGTTGCTCGATGATCGCCAAGGAGACGGCGTCGATCGAGGGCGAACTGCGCTTGTCAGGTGTGGCCACGCGCCTCACTGTGCACGAGGACTCGACCGTGTCGCAACCCAAGTTCGCCGGAATTCGTTGTTTGAGTTCGATAGGTATGCTGATTCCGCAGCTTTCGGCGAGTGGGTATGTCGAAAGCGTCACCCGAGAGGCTAGGGTGGGTGTCTCACCCATCGGACACCAGGCAGGGAGGGGTGGCTGTGACCACCGAGCTGCGTCGTTTGCGCAACTACATCGACGGGGAGTTCCAGGACGCCGCTGACGGGCGGACCACCGA
>NZ_JAGMUE010000413.1:0-607 GCF_019049165.1 Streptomyces sp. AC627_RSS907 | reverse complement strand
AGTGGAGCCCGAGGTGTAGATGAGGTACGCGGCGTGCTCGGGGTGCGCGGGGGCCGGGCCGCCGGCGCGCGCGGGCGCGGCGGCCTCGGGCGCGGCGGCCTTGGGCGCGGCGGCCTCGGACTCAAGGGGGTCGCCGTCCTCGGCCAAGGTCAGTACCGGGTGGCCGCGCAGGGCTGGCTCGTCGGCGTGCTCGGCCGTGGTGAGGACGGCCGCCGGGGCGGCGTCGGCGAGCGTGTAGGCGATCCGGTCCGTCGGGTAGCGCGGGTCGATGGGCACGTACGCGGCCCCCGCGCGCAGCACGCCGACGATGGCCACGACCGCGAGCGGCGAGCGGGGCAGCAGCAGGGCCACGCGGTCCTCGGGGCCCGCGCCCCGGGCGGTGAGCCGGGCGGCCAGGCGGCGGGAGGCGGCGTCGAGTTCGCGGTAGCTGAGGGTGCGCCCGGCGTGGGTGACGGCGGGCGCGTCGGGGTCGGCCCGCACCACGGTGGTGAAGCGTTCGATGAGGTCGGGCTCGCCGTCGTGCTCGCCGGTGGGGTTCCACTCGGTGAGCTGGGTGTGCCGCTCGGCGGCGGTGATCACGGCCAGCCGGGTCACCGGCGTGTGGGGC
>NZ_JAGMUE010000045.1:0-99764 GCF_019049165.1 Streptomyces sp. AC627_RSS907 | reverse complement strand
GTGGGGAGGGGCGGGGGTGTGTCCGGTGTGGGCGTGGGCCGGTGTGGGCGGCGCGTCGGTGCCGGTGTGGGCGTGGGCCGGTGTGGGCGGCGGGTCGGTGCCGGGGTGGGCGTGGGGATTGCCCGTGAGGGGGGTGCGGGTGGCTTTCCGGAGCGGCTGTCCGCGCCGACGGTGGCGGCCGTGGTCGTCGGTGCCCCTGCCCGCGTGGCCGTGAGGCGCGGGTGCGCCGGCCGCGGAGGGCCGCCGCCGGACGGCCTGAAGGCGGAAGCGCGGGGCCGCGTCGGCGGGAGCACGCCATGACGTCGTCGCGGTCCCGGTCCCCCGCCGTCCTGGGCGTCGTCCCCGCCTGCGCGGGGCTCGTGGCCCTCGCCTGCGTCGCCTCCGTGCTGTGGTCGGGGCCGGCGGAGCGGCCCGTCGCCCTGGCCTTCGGCGCCCTGGTCGCCCTCGGCGAGCTCACCCGGCGGTCCGGGACCGAGATCCGGGAGACCGCGCCCGTCGGGGCCGCCGGGGCACTGGCCTACGCGCTGCTCGACAACGTCGCCGGGCGGCCCGTGCACCATGGCGTCGCCCAGACCGTCACCGTCGTGCTCGCCGCCTCGCTGCTCGGCAGCGTGCCGTACGTCGCGCGCGGCCGGGGACCCGTGCTGGACCACCTGGCGCGGCGCGTGCTCACCGTCGCCTTCGTCGCCGTGTGCTTCCGGCCGCCGTCCGACCACGGCGTCTTCCAGGCCTGGAGCGGCTCCGCCCACGCGTTGCTGCTGATCGCACTGCTCGCCCTGACCACGCTGTGCGACGCCGTGCTCGCCGCGGCACCCGTGCACGCGCGCACCGGGTGGCCCTTCGGCCCGCTGCTGCGCGAGGAGTTGCGCGGCATGGTCGGGATCACGTCCGCGGTCTGCGCGACCGGGGCGGTGATGGCGCTCGCGGTGGCCGTCGCGGGACTGTGGGCGCTCCCCGTCTTCTGCGTGCCGCTGTTGCTCACCCAGCTGTCCTACCGCCGGTACGCGGCCGTCCGCGCCACCTACCGCCAGACCATCGCCTCGCTCGCCCGGGCCACCGAGATCGCCGGGTACACCCCGGCCGGGCACGCCCGCCGCGTCGCCGAGCTGAGCGGCGCCGTCGGGCGGGACCTGGGGCTGTCCGGAGCCGAGCTGACCGTCCTGGAGTACGCGGCCCTCATGCACGACATCGGGCAGCTGAGCCTGGTCGATCCCGTCCCGGCGGGAGCCACCGCCGATCTGCCCGTCACCGAACAGCGGCGGATCGCGCTGCTCGGCGGCGCCGTCGTGCGTCAGACGGGCGTCGACGCGGCGGTCGCGGTGGTGGTGGAGCGGCAGGCCGACCCCTGCCGTGAGCAGCCGGTCGCCGCGCGGATCATACGGGTCGTGAACGCCTACGAGGAGAAGGCACGGGACGCCGGGCCCGGCGGCGGCCTCACGGCACTGGAGGAGCTGCGCCTGGCCACCGCGGACGACTACGCTCCCGACGTCGTGGAAGCACTGGCCCGGGTGCTGTCCCGAGGCACCCTTACCGCGTCCGCGACGGGGTAACCCATGGGTAATGAGCGCCCTCGCGGCCGTACGTGGTTGGATGCGAAGGAGAAGGTGTCCGGGGGCGCGGGAAGGCACAGCCAGCCCACTGAACGGAACTGGCAGGCGGGAATCGTGAGGATCTTCGGCAAGGGACGGCACCGGCCCTCCGCCTCCTGGCGGCAGGCCACCGACCGCGCGTTCACCCTGATCGGCGACGGTCGCTACGAGGACGCGGGCGCGTTGCTGACGCGCGCCGCCGACCTGGAACCCTGGCTGTCGGAGTCGTGGTTCAACCTCGCCCTGCTGCACAAGTTCCGGCACGACTGGGAGCAGGCCAGAGCGGCGGGCCTCAGGGCCGTGGCACTGCTCGACCGTGACAGCGGCGCGCCCGACTGGTGGAACGTCGGCATCGCCGCGACCGCCCTGCAGGACTGGCCGCTGGCCCGCCGGGCGTGGCAGGCCTACGGGCTGCGCACCCCCGGAGGCGCGACGGACGCCGACGAGCCGCTCGGCATGGACCTCGGCAGCGCGGCCGTGCGCCTGTCGCCGGAGGGCGAGGCCGAGGTCGTGTGGGGGCGGCGTCTTGACCCCGCCCGCATCGAGGTGCTGTCCATCCCCCTGCCGTCCTCCGGCCGGCGCTGGGGCGAGGTGGTCCTGCACGACGGGGTGCCGCACGGGGAGCGGACGACCGCCGCCGGGCACGCCTACCCCGTCTTCGACGAGATCGAGCTGTGGGCGCCGTCACCCGTGCCCACCTGGGTGGTCCTCCTGGAGGCCGCGACCGAGGCCGACCGGGACGCCCTGGAGCAGCTCGCCGCCGACGCGGGTTTCGCCGCCGAGGACTGGTCCTCCTCGGTCCGGCTGCTGTGCCGGATGTGCTCGGAGTCACGGATGCCGTCCGACGAGGGCGACGGCGAGCACCTCGACCCGCACGACCACAGCGAACCGGGCCATCCGGGGCCCCTCGGTCACCGTACCGACGGGCAGCTCTGGGTGCCGGAGCGGGAGTGCGGGGTGGCCGCGCCGGCCGCCCTGGTGCGGGGGCTGCTCGACGGGTGGGTCGCGGACAGTCCTGACTCACGGGACTGGCGGGATCTGGAAGAGGTCTGCTGAGCGGCCCCGTAGTCTTTACCAGGACTCTGCGGCACCAGGACATCGCGGCAGCAGTCCCATCAGCATCACCCCTTAGTTGTTCGAGGAAGGCGTACGTCGGTCATGGCCCAGCAGGACACCGATCAGCAGCACGTGGGCGTGCTCCCCGTGGACGACGAGGGGTTCGTCGTCGACACCGAGGACTGCGAGGAGCGCGAGTCGGCCTGGCGTGAGCGCGGCACCTCGCGTCCGATCACGGTGGTCGGCAACCCGGTGCTGCACAAGGAGTGCGACGACGTCACCGACTTCGGCGAGGAGTTCCAGCAGCTGGTCGCGGACATGTTCGCCAGTCAGCGCACCGCCGAGGGCGTGGGCCTGGCCGCCAACCAGATCGGTGTCGGCAAGAAGGTCTTCGTCTACGACTGCCCCGACGACGAGGGCGTCCGCCACGTCGGTGTGGTCTGCAACCCCAGGCTCGTCGAGCTGCCCGCCGACCGGCGCCGCCTGGACGACAGCAACGAGGGCTGCCTGTCCGTGCCGACCGCCTACGCGCCGCTCGCCCGCCCCGACTACGCCGAGGTGACCGGGCAGGACGAGAAGGGCAACCCGATCAAGGTGCGCGGCACCGGCTACTTCGCCCGGTGTCTGCAGCACGAGACCGACCACCTGTACGGGTACCTGTACATCGACCGGCTCTCCAAGCGTGAACGCAAGGACGCGCTGCGGCAGATGGCCGAGAACGAGCCACGCTACCCCGTGGTCGCGAACGACTGACACCACGTCACCGGCCACACCTCCGTAGCGCGAACGGCGCCCGTTCGGGACTCATCCCGGGCGGGCGCCGTTCGTCTGTCGGAACCTGCCACACAACAGGAGAATTCCGGCACGAGGGGGAGCGAAAGAAGCAAATCCGTTCCCAGAGCGGTCAGTTGTGGTGCTGAATAGGAAGCGCGGGGATACGCAACGGCGCACTCCGCGCCCAGCGAGAGGGGTGCGCCACCGGCGGCTGAGAGGGGTTTGTTCGTGCATGCTTTCTCACACGGCACCACAGCGACACCGACCGCGATCGCAGTACCTCCATCGCTCCGTCTTCCGGTGATCGAGGCGGCCTTTCCACGGCAACTCCACCCGTATTGGCCGAAGCTCCAGAGGAACACCCGCACCTGGATGCTGGAAAAACGACTCATGCCGGCCGACAAGGTCGAGGAACACGCCGACGGTCTCCGCTACACGGACCTCATGGCGGGCTACTACCTGGGCGCCCCCGACGAGGTCATGCAGGCGATAGCGGACTACAGCGCGTGGTTCTTCGTCTGGGACGACCGGCACGACCGTGACATCGTCCACGGCCGGCACGTCGCCTGGCGACTGCTGCGGGACCGGCTGCACACGGCACTCGACTCCCCGTGGGACCATCTGCACCACGAGGACACGCTGGTCGCCGGGTTCGCCGACAGTGTGCGGCGGCTCTACGCCTTCCTGCCGGCGCCGGCGACATGGAACGCCCGGTTCGCCCGGCACTTCCACGCGGTGATCGAGGCGTACGACCGCGAATTCCACAACCGGACCCGCGGGATCGTGCCCGGAGTCGAGGAGTACCTCGAACTGCGCCGGCTCACCTTCGCGCACTGGATATGGACCGATCTGCTGGAGCCGAGCGCGGGCTGTGAACTCCCGGACGCCGTCCGGAGACACCCGGCATATCGCCGGGCGGCGCTACTGAGCCAGGAATTCGCGGCCTGGTACAACGACCTCTGCTCGTTGCCGAAGGAGTTAGCGGGTAACGAGGTCCACAATCTCGGCATCAGTCTCATCACTCATCACGGACTGACCCTGGAAGAAGCTGTCGGGGAAGTCCGGAGACGAGTAGAGGAATGCATCACCGAATTCCTCCTGGTGGAACAGGAGGCGTTACGGTTCGCCGACGACATCGCCGACGGGACCGTGCGTGGAAAGGAACTGAGCGGCGCGGTGCGGGCCGTCATCGGCAATATGCGGAACTGGTTCAGTTCCGTTTACTGGTTCCACCACGAATCCGGCCGGTACATGGTCGACAGCTGGGACGACCGGTCCACGCCCCCGTACGTCAACAACGAAGCGGCAGGTGAGAAATGACCGTCGAGTCCTCTCCCGAGTCCTCGGCTCTGCCCGGACAGCAGATGCCACCGTCCCCCGAGACCCGGACCGGCCAGGCACGGGAACTGCGCGTGCCCCCCGTGGCGGGTGGCGGTGTCCCCCTCCTCGGCCACGGCTGGAAGCTGGCCCGCGACCCGCTGGCCTACATGTCCCAGCTGCGCGACCACGGTGACATCGTGCGCATCAAGCTCGGCCCGAAGACCGTGTACGCGGTCACCACGCCGGAGCTCACCGGAGCCTTGGCCCTGAGCCCCGAGTACCACATAGCCGGCCCGCTCTGGGAGTCGCTGGAGGGCCTGCTCGGCAAGGAGGGCGTGGCGACCGCCAACGGCCCGCTCCACCGGCGCCAGCGGCGCACCATCCAGCCCGCCTTCAAGCTCGACGCCATCCCCGCCTACGGGCCGATCATGGAGGAGGAGGCGCACGCGCTCACCGAGCGGTGGCAGGCGGGACGCACCATCGACGCCACCTCCGAGTCCTTCCGCGTCGCCGTGCGGGTCGCGGCCCGCTGCCTGCTGCGCGGCCGGTACATGGACGAGCGGGCCGAGCGGCTGTGCGTCGCGCTCGCCACCGTCTTCCGGGGCATGTACCGGCGGATGGTGGTCCCGCTCGGACCGCTCTACCGGCTGCCGCTGCCGGCCAACCGGCAATTCAACAACGCGCTGGCCGATTTGCACCTGCTGGTCGACGAGATCATCGCCGAGCGCCGCGCGTCCGGTCAAAAGCCGGACGATTTGCTCACGGCATTGCTCGAGGCGAAGGACGACAATGGCGACCCGATCGGGGAACAGGAGATCCACGACCAGGTCGTCGCGATACTCACCCCGGGCAGCGAAACCATCGCTTCCACGATCATGTGGTTGCTCCAGGCACTTGCCGAACACCCGGAACATGCCGACCGCATACGCGACGAAGTCGAAGCGGTCACCGGCGGGCGCCCCGTGGCATTCGACGACGTCCGCAGGCTCACGCACACCGGCAATGTCATCATGGAGGCCATGCGTTTGCGTCCTGCCGTATGGATATTGACGCGGCGCGCCGTGGTCGAGACCGAACTCGGTGGCTATCGCATTCCGGCCGGTTCGGACATCATCTACAGTCCGTACGCAATCCAACGCGATCCGAAGTCGTACGCCGACAACCTGGAGTTCGACCCGGACCGTTGGATTCCGGAACGTGCCAAGGGCGTGCCGAAGTACGCCATGAAGCCGTTCAGTGTGGGCAATCGCAAGTGCCCCAGCGACCACTTCTCGATGGCCCAGCTGACCCTGATCACGGCGGCGCTCGCCACGAAGTACCGCTTCGAGCAGGTGGCCGGTTCGAACGACGCGGTCCGCGTGGGCATCACCCTGCGTCCGCACGACCTGCTGGTCAGGCCGGTGGCGCGGTGACGCTCAGGCCGCTGCCCGAGGGCCCCGGAAGGCGCGCCGGAAGGCCTGCGGGGTGGTGCCCAGGGCCCTGACGAACTGGTGCCTGAGGGCCGCGGCCGTACCGAAGCCGGTCCGCCTGGCGATCGTGTCCATCGTCTCGTCCGTCGCCTCCAGCAGCCGCTGGGCCAGCAGCACGCGCTGGCTCAGGATCCAGCGGTAGGGAGTCGTACCCGTCTCCTGCTGGAAGCGGCGGGCGAAGGTGCGCGGGGCCATGTGCGCCCGGGCCGCGAGCTGCTCGACGGTGACCTCCTGGTCGAGGTGCTGTTCCATCCAGGCCAGCACCTCGCCGACGGTGTCGCAGGAGGAGCGCGGGAGCGGCCGCTCGATGTACTGCGCCTGCCCGCCGTCCCGGTGCGGCGGCACGACCATGCGCCGGGCGATCTTGTTGGCGACCTCCGGCCCCTGTTCCTTGCGGACGATGTGCAGGCAGGCGTCGATGCCGGCGGCGGTGCCGGCGCTGGTGATCACCGGGTCCTCGTCCACGTAGAGCACGTCGGGTGAGACGGCCACCCTCGGGTACTGCCGGGCCAGCTCGGCCGCGTGGTGCCAGTGCACCGCGCACCGCCGCCCGTCCAGCAGCCCGGCGGCACCCAGCACGAACACCCCGGAGCACACGCTCAGCACCCGCGCGCCCCGGTCCACCGCCCGCCGCAGGGCGTCCAGCAGCTCGGGCGGGTAGTCCCGGCTGGCGTAGTCGCTCCCCGCCGGCACGGCGATCAGGTCGGCCTCCTCCAGCCGGTCCAGCTCGTACGGAGTGGAGACGGAGAGCCCGCCGACATGGGTGCTCAGCGCCGGCCCCTCCGCCGACACCACGGCGAAGTCGTACTCCGGCAGGCCGTCGTCGCTCCGGTCGATGCCGAAGACCTCGCAGACCACGCCGAGTTCGAAGGGATGCACGCCGTCCAGCAGGACGGTGGCCACGTTCTGCAGCATGCCGCCAGTGTGCCCCGGAAGTGGCAGGAAATCGAGGCCCTACGGCAGTCCTGCCACTCCCGGTAAGGAGTGCCCGGCGCGACAGTGGTGTCATGACCGGAAACCAGATGGAAGCCCTGATCGGAATGCTCGTGACCTTCGGACTCCTGGTCCTCATGGTCCTGCCCTCGGTGATCGGCATCGTGCACGACAAGCGCGTCGACCGTCAGCTCAGGCAGGCCCGGGAGGACCGGGAGGCCGGGGAGGACCGGGCGGAGGGGAAGGAGATCCGAAGCCCTCAGAAGTCCTCGTCCAGGTCGACGGTGCCCTCCACCGCCACCTGGTACGCCGAGGGGCGCCGCTCGAAGAAGTTGGTCAACTCCTGAACGCCCTGCAGCTCCATGAAGGAGAAGGGGTTCTCGGAGCCGTACACCGGGGCGAAGCCGAGGCGCGTCAGGCGCTGGTCGGCCACGCACTCCAGGTACTGCCGCATCGAGTCGGTGTTCATGCCCGGGAGGCCGTCACCGCACAGGTCGCGCGCGAACTGCAGCTCGGCCTCGACGGCCTCCCGCAGCATGTCGGTGACCTGCTGCCGCAGGGCGTCGTCGAAGAGGTCCGGTTCCTCCTTGCGGACGGTGTCGACCACGTCGAAGGCGAAGGACATGTGCATCGTCTCGTCCCGGAACACCCAGTTGGTGCCGGTGGCCAGTCCGTGCAGCAGGCCCCGGCTGCGGAACCAGTAGACGTAGGCGAAGGCGCCGTAGAAGAACAGGCCCTCGATGCACGCGGCGAAGCAGATCAGGTTGAGCAGGAAGCGGCGGCGGTCGGCCTTGGACTCCAGGCGGTCGATCGACTCGACCGAGTCCATCCACCGGAAGCAGAACTCGGCCTTCTCGCGGATCGAGGGGATGTTCTCCACGGCGGCGAAGGCGGCGGCCCGGTCGTCCGGGTCGGGCAGGTAGGTGTCCAGCAGCGTCAGGTAGAACTGGACGTGCACGGCCTCCTCGAAGAGCTGGCGGGACAGGTACAGCCGCGCCTCCGGGGAGTTGATGTGCTTGTAGAGGGTGAGCACCAGGTTGTTGGCGACGATCGAGTCGCCCGTCGCGAAGAAGGCCACCAGCCGGCCGATGAGGTGCTGTTCCTCGGGGCTGAGCTTCGCGAGGTCGGCGACGTCCGAGTGGAGGTCGACCTCCTCGACGTGCCAGGTGTTCTTGATGGCGTCCCGGTAGCGCTCGTAGAAGTCCGGGTAGCGCATGGGGCGCAGGGTCAGCTCGAAGCCGGGGTCGAGCAGGTTCTTCGTCGCGGGGGTCTCGGTGGTCATTACTGGCAGGCCTCGCAGGACTCGGGGTTTTCCAGGGAGCAGGCGACCGCTTCGGGGTCGGGGACGGCCTGCACGGGGACGGTGGCGCGGGCGGCGGCGCGGGCGATGCGGGTCGCCGGGCGGGAGCGCAGGTAGTACGTGGTCTTCAGGCCCTGCTTCCAGGCGTACGCGTACATCGAGGAGAGCTTCCCGATGGTCGGCGTCTCCAGGAACAGGTTCAGCGACTGGGCCTGGTCGAGGTACGGGGTGCGGGCGGCGGCCATGTCGATCAGGCCGCGCTGCGGGATCTCCCAGGCCGTGCGGTACAGCCGGCGCACCTCCTCGGGGATCCAGGCGAAGCCCTGCACCGAACCGTTGGCCTCGCGCAGCGCCTCACGGGTGCGGGCGTCCCACACGCCGAGCCGCTTGAGGTCCTCCACCAGGTAGGAGTTGACCTGGAGGAACTCGCCGGAGAGCGTCTCGCGCTTGAAGAGGTTGGACACCTGCGGCTCGATGCACTCGTACACCCCCGCGATGGAGGCGATGGTGGCGGTCGGCGCGATCGCGAGGAGCAGGGAGTTGCGCAGGCCGGTCGTGGCCATGCGCGCGCGCAGCGCCGACCAGCGCTCCGGCCAGGCCGGCTCGACGCCGTAGTGGTCGGGGTGCAGCACGCCCCGGGCCGTACGGGTCTCCTCCCAGGCCGGCAGCGTGCCGTGGCGCTCGGCGAGGTCGGCGGACGTCTCGTAGGCGGCGAGCATGATCCGCTCGGCGATGCGGGTGGAGAGGGCCTTGGCCTCGGGCGAGTCGAAGTCCAGCCGGAGCTGGAAGAAGACGTCCTGGAGACCCATCGCGCCGAGGCCGACCGGACGCCAGCGCGCGTTGGACCGACCCGCCTGCTCGGTCGGGTAGAAGTTGATGTCGACGACCCGGTCCAGGAAGGTGACGGCGGTGCGGACGGTGGCGTCCAGCCGGTCCCAGTCGATGTCGCCGGTCGCCCGGTCGACGAACGCGCCGAGGTTGACCGAGCCCAGGTTGCAGACCGCCGTCTCCCCGTCGTCCGTGACCTCCAGGATCTCCGTGCAGAGGTTGGAGGAGTGGACGACGTTCCCGGGTTCGGCGGTCTGGTTGGCGGTGCGGTTGGCGGTGTCCTTGAAGGTCATCCAGCCGTTGCCGGTCTGCGCGAGGGTGCGCATCATGCGGCCGTACAGCTCGCGGGCGGGAAGCGTCCTGCGGGCCAGCCCCGCCGCCTCGGCCCTGCGGTACGCGGCGTCGAACTCCTCGCCCCACAGGTCGACCAGCTCGGGGACGTCGGACGGCGAGAACAGCGACCAGGATTCGTCGGCGTCCACCCGGCGCATGAACTCGTCCGGCACCCAGTGCGCGAGGTTCAGGTTGTGCGTGCGGCGGGCGTCCTCGCCGGTGTTGTCGCGCAGCTCCAGGAACTCCTCGATGTCGGCGTGCCAGGTCTCCAGGTAGACCGCCGCCGCGCCCTTGCGCCGTCCGCCCTGGTTCACGGCCGCGACCGAGGCGTCCAGCGTCTTCAGGAACGGGACGATCCCGTTGGAGTGCCCGTTGGTGCCGCGGATCAGGGAACCGCGGGCGCGGACGCGGGAGTAGGCGATGCCGATGCCGCCGGCGTGTTTCGAGAGGTTGGCGACCTGGTGGTAGCGGTCGTAGAGGGAGTCCAGCTCGTCCTTGGGGGAGTCCAGGAGGTAGCAGGACGACATCTGGGCGTGCCGGGTGCCGGAGTTGAACAGGGTGGGGGAGGAGGGCAGGTAGTCGAGGCGGCTCATCAGCCCGTAGAGGTCGGCGACCTCGTCCACCGGGCGGGTGTCCGTCGCCGCGTCGGACGCCGTGTCCTCGGCGAGTCCGGCGGCCACCCGCAGCAGGAAGTGCTGGGGCGTCTCGACGACCTTGCGGGTGATCGGGTGCCGGAGCAGATAGCGGCTGTACAGGGTGCGCAGGCCGAAGTAGCCGAAGCGGTCGTCGGCCGCCGGGTCGATCAGCGCGTCGAGGCGGTCCGCGTGCCGCCGTACGAACTCGGCGGTGCGGTCGGCGATCAGACCCTCGCGGTGGCCGGTGGCGACCGAGTCGGTGAAGGTGGTGACGCCCTGGGACGCCGCCTCGGCGCGGATGCCGATCGTGAGCAGGCGGGCGGCCAGCTTCGAGTAGACCGGGTCCTCCGAGATGAGTCCGGCCGCCGCCTCCGTGGCGAGCTCGCGCAGCTCGGCCTCGTCCGCGCGGGCGGACCGGCCGCGCAGTGCGGCGGCGGCGACCCGGCCGGGGTCGGCGTCCTGGAGGTCCGCGGTCAGCCCGGTCAGGGTGCGCAGCAACGCGGCACCGGGACCGTCGGGTTCCTCGGTCACCGTCGCCGGGGTCGCTGAAGCCGGATCGGCTGGCGCGATGGTCACGTGGGGCACTCCCTCGCTCGGCACAGGGCCTGGCGGAGGGCAGGGGGCAGCTCACGAGCGCGCACGGCGTCGCGTCCACCGGCCCACTCCACGAGGCCCGGACGTCATGGCACCCGGACCGGGACGGCCGGGCGCACTGTCGGCAGGTCCTCGGACTGGACGTGCGTGCGGAAAACACGCAAGTACACCGTTGCGGGACAGTTCCGGATTCGCACCGGATTCCCCTGCGGCGACAGCGAGCATGAGCATACATCTTGTGCCGGGTTCCGTGAGCACCCCCAGATGTTGTGTCGCGTCGGTCTCGGAGTGTCAGTTCATAGGTGAGGAGAGTGATGTCGTCGAGCTCCGGCAGCGGGTTCCGGTCGCGGTCCGGGGTGCGGGTGCGGCCCAGCCGTTCGTAGAGGCGGTGGGCGGTGCGCATCGTGCGCTGGGCCGACAGCACGACGCGCCCGCAGCCCTCGACGGCCCGGGCGCGGTCGACGCAGGCCCGCACGAGCGCCTCGCCGGCCCCGCGGCCGCGTGCCCCGCGCGCTACGGCGAGCATGCGCATCTCGGCCTCCGCGGGCCCGGCGACGCCGGCCATGGGGCCGCCGGAGGGGACGAAGGTCACGCCGCCGAGGACCCGGCCGTCCGCCGTGGCGGCCAGCACCTCGGCGGCCACCGCCCGCTCGACCACGTTCCGCAGCTCGCCGGGGTACGCGTCGCTCTCCCCGAAGGCGAGGAGCCCGTCCCCCAGACAGGCCTGTGCGGTGATCTCGCCGAGGATGCCGTACTCGTCGGATGCCGCCCGCCGGATCGCGAAGTCCATGGGGCCGGCCGAGTGTGACCGACGGGTACGACAGCGGGCCGCCGGATTTCTCCGGCGGCCCGCTGTGCGGCGTGTGCCCAGGGTCAGTGCGACGTGCCCGCCGTGGCCGGCGGGAGCTCCACCTGGACACCGGGGTCGCCCGAGTCCGCCGTGTAGTCGCCCGGCTTGGTCTCGTCGACCCCTTCGGGCGCCTTGACGGCCCTGAGGACGACGGTCAGGACCACGGTGACCAGGACGTTCAGCACGAACGCGGTGAGGCCGATGTAGCCGATCTCGCCGATGCCCGGGATCTCCTTCGAGGAGCCGCCGAAGTGCTTCTGCGTCGGCGAGGCCACACCGTAGGCGGCGACCGTGCCGTAGACCATGCCGACCGCCCAGCCGGCGAGCAGCGCCCAGCGGTGGAACCAGCGGGTGAACAGGCCGCCGACCAGGGCCGGGAAGGTCTGCAGGATCCAGATGCCGCCGAGCAGCTGGAAGTTGATCGCGACCGTCTTGTCCATGCCGAGGACGAAGACCAGCGCGCCCACCTTCACCAGCAGGGACACCAGCTTGGAGACCTTGGTCTCCTGGGCCGGTGTGGCGTCCGGCTTGATGAAGTCCTTGTAGATGTTGCGGGTGAAGAGGTTCGCGGCGGCGATCGACATGATCGCCGCCGGGACCAGGGCACCGATGCCGATCGCCGCGAAGGCCACGCCCGCGAACCAGTCCGGGAACATGTTCTCGAAGAGCTGCGGGATCGCCAGCTGCCCGTTGTCCACCTTGACCCCGGCCGCGATCGCCATGAAGCCCAGCAGTGCGAGCAGGCCCAGCATGAGCGAGTACAGCGGCAGGATCGTGGTGTTGCGGCGGATCACCTCACGGCTGCGCGAGGACAGCGTCGCGGTGATCGAGTGCGGGTACATGAAGAGCGCGAGCGCCGAGCCGAGCGCCAGGGTGGCGTACGTCCACTGCCCCGTCGCGTCGGGTACCAGACCGCCCTTGCCCGCCTCGGTGAACTTGTCGTTGGCCGAGGCGAAGATGTCGTCGAACCCGCCCAGCTCGATCGGGATGTAGATGATCGCCACCGCGATCACGATGTAGATCAGCGTGTCCTTCACGAACGCGATCAGCGCGGGCGCGCGCAGACCCGACGAGTAGGTGTACGCCGCCAGCACGCCGAAGGCGATCAGCAGGGGCAGGTCCTTGACGAACCAGTTGGTGTCCTCGCCGCCGCCCACGCCCATGACGTCCAGCACGGCCTGGATGCCGACCAGTTGGAGCGCGATGTACGGCATCGTCGCCAGGATGCCGGTCACGGCCACCGCGAGCGACAGCCCCTTCGAGCCGAACCGGCCGCGCACGAAGTCCGACGTCGTCACGTACCCGTGCTTGTGGGAGACCGACCACAGCCGCGGCAGGAAGGTGAAGATCAGCGGGTAGACCAGGATCGTGTACGGCACCGCGAAGAAGCCGGACGCGCCCGCCGCGTAGACCGCCGCGGGGACGGCCACGAAGGTGTACGCCGTGTACAGGTCGCCACCCAGCAGGAACCAGGTGATCCAGGTGCCGAACGAGCGCCCGCCGAGGCCCCACTCGTCGAGGCTCTGCTCGTTCTCCGCCCGGCGCCAGCGCGCGGCCAGGAAGCCCATCGCGGTGACGAGGACGAAGAAGAAGATGAAGACGGCGAGTGCGACGCCGTTCACTCCGTCGTTCACTTGGCCCCGCCTTCCCGGCGGGCGCGCTGGTCACGCTGCCACAGCTTGTACGCGATCATCGTGAGCAGGGTGGAGATCAGCACCCAGGCCATCTGGTACCAGTAGAAGAACGGGATCCCGATGAAGACCGGGTCGGTCTCGGCGTACGACCCGACCCACAGCATGGCGACGAACGGTGCGACGAGACAGAGGCCGATGACGACGCGCACCGGCGTCACCACCGGCCCCCTGCTCGCTTCTGAGTCTTCTGGCATGCGGCGGCTCCGTCCCCTCGCTGGTCACCTGGTGCAGTGCGCACGAAATGTAGGTGACGGCGTCAGACAGCGGAAGCCCTCGTCCGCATATCGGTCCTCAACCGCAACGTCGCGGACCGGGCGTGGCGGTTTCCGCCAGACCTGTGCCCTGGTCCGGCCAGACCTGCGCCGGGTGGGCGTGGGCCCTACTCCTGGGGCCGCTTGAGCCGGGCCACGAACTTGTAGCGGTCGCCCCGGTACACCGACCGCACCCACTCCACCGGCTGGCCCGTCCGGTCCTGCGAGTGGCGGGAGAGCATCAGCATGGGCAGGCCGACGTCGGTGCCGAGCAGGCCGGCCTCGCGCGGGGTGGCCAGGGAGGTCTCGATGGTCTCCTCGGCCTCGGCGAGATGGACGTCGTACACCTCGGCGAGGGCCGTGTAGAGGGACGTGTACTTCACCAGGGAGCGGCGCAGCGCCGGGAAGCGCTTGGCGCTGAGGTGGGTCGTCTCGATGGCCATCGGCTCCCCGTTGGCCATGCGCAGCCGCTCGATGCGCAGCACCCGCCCGCCGGGCGCGATGTCCAGCAGTGACGCGAGCCGGTCGTCGGCGGTGATGTAGCCGACGTCCAGCAGCTGGGAGGTGGGCTCCAGGCCCTGCGCCCGCATGTCCTCGGTGTACGAGGTGAGTTGCAGGGCCTGTGACACCTTGGGCTTGGCGACGAAGGTGCCCTTGCCCTGGATGCGCTCGAGGCGGCCCTCGACGACCAGCTCCTGCAGGGCCTGGCGCACGGTCGTGCGCGAGGTGTCGAACTCCGCGGCCAGTGTGCGTTCGGGCGGGACCGGCGTGCCCGGCGTCTGCGTCCGGGTCATGTCGAGCAGATGCTTCTTCAGACGGTAGTACTTGGGCACGCGCGCGGTACGGACGGTCGCCCCACCCTCGTTCTCCGCACTGCTGACGTCGGTGCTCATGCTCTGCCTTCCCGGCTCCGGGTGCCGAAGCGACCGACATCCCCTGTCGGCCACGGCTCACATCGTGGCACGGCTTCGTGCCGGGACGATCCCGCACGCTCCGTGATCCCTTCTGTATACCTCCGGGGCCCCCGTTGGTCTAGTCCACAGCGCCGTCCGGCCTCGCCGGTACGCGGGTGCGGAACCGTCCCGGCATCCCCTTCGGCGGGGGTGGTACACCCGGCGCCGGTCCGTCCGATCTGTCGCTTGCGGAATGAAAGGTCCCTGCATATCTCGGTCGCATCACGGACGTCCGGAGCGCGCTTGAACACCCTTGACAGCCCTATTGGTCTGGGCCAAGCTCCCCGTACTGGTCTACACCATTGGTCCAGGTCCCGGCCCCATGGGCGGTCCGCGTCGACGAGCAACCGCGGGGAGGCAGGGGGGTTTTGTGGCATCCCTGAGGAGGGTGGCGTGAAGCGCAAGCTGATAGCCGCGATCGGTATCGCGGGCATGATGGTCTCGATCGCGGCGTGCGGGGGCGACAGCGACGACGACGGCAAGAAGACCGGGGCGGACGGTTACGCCGGGGAGACGCTCACCGTCTGGGTGATGGACGGTTCCTCGCCCGACCAGTGGCAGGCCGACCTCGCCAAGGAGTTCGAGGCCAAGACCAAGGCCAAGGTCAAGTTCGAGATCCAGAAGTGGAACGGCATCCAGCAGAAGCTGACCACCGCTCTCTCCGAGGAGAACCCGCCCGACGTCTTCGAGATCGGCAACACCCAGACCCCGGCCTACGCCAAGACCGGCGGCCTGGCGGACCTGAGCGACCTCAAGAGCGGGATCGGCGCCGACTGGTCCGAGTCCCTCAACAAGTCCGCCGTCTTCGAGGGCAAGCAGTTCGCGGCCCCGTGGTTCGTGGTCAACCGCGTGGTCATCTACAACAAGAAGGTCTGGGCGGACGCGGGTGTCAAGGAGACGCCCAAGACCCGCGACGAGTTCTACAACGCCCTCAAGACGATCGGCGAGAAGACCGACGCCGAGCCGATCTACCTGCCGGGCCAGAACTGGTACCACTTCGTGGGCCTGGCCATCGGCGAGGGAGCCGAGCTGGTCAAGAAGGACGGCGACAAGTACGTCTCCAACCTGGCCGACCCGAAGGTCGCCGCCGCCACCGAGACCTACAAGAAGTTCCAGGCTCTCTCCAAGGCGCCCAAGGACAAGGACGAGGCCACCCCGCAGCAGGGCGAGATCTTCGCCAAGGGCAAGACCGGCGCCATCATCGGCATGGGCTGGGAGGCCGGCACGGCGATCACCGCCAACCCGGCGATCGAGAAGGACCTCGGCTACTTCACCATCCCGGGTGCCACGGCCGGCAAGCCCGAGGGCGTCTTCCTCGGCGGCTCCAACCTGGCCGTCGCCGCGGGCAGCAAGAAGCAGGAGCTCGCCAAGGAGTTCCTGAAGATCGCACTGTCCGACAAGTTCGAGGGCGCGCTGGCCAAGGCCAACGGCGTCATCCCGAACAAGGAGGCGCTGCAGAGCAACCTCAAGGGCAACGCCGCCGCCGAGGCCGCCGCGCCCGCAGCCGCGGGCGGTGACACCACGCCGCTGATCCCGGAGTGGGCCGCGGTCGAGAACGACCCCAACCCGATCAAGACCTATCTGACGGCCGTGCTGAAGGGCAAGTCCCCGGCCGAGGCCGCGGAGCAGGTGGAGGGCGAGTTCAACAAGCGCCTGGCGCAGCAGCAGTAGGACCGGGTGAGCCGGGGTGGGGGCCGGAACGCGACGGCCCCCGCCCCGGCGTCGAGTTGAACAGGTCGAGAAGAGAGAGACCGCGAGCATGACCGTGCAGACCGAACGGCCTCCATCAGGCCCGTCGGACGTCCGCAAGGCGGACGGCGGGGGCACCGGCCGGCCGAAACCGAGAGCCGCGTCCCGTGCCGGCGCGCTCACTCCGTACCTGTTGCTGCTGCCCGCCTGCGCGGCCACCGTGCTGCTGCTCGGCTGGCCGCTGCTGAAGGACGCCCTGCTGTCCTTCCAGAACCTCAACATGGCGCAGCTGATCCAGCACGTCACCGAGTGGAACGGCATCGACAACTACAAGGAGGTCCTCACCGGCGAGGACTTCTGGCGGGTCACCGTCCGCTCGATCCTCTTCACCGCGGTCAACGTCGCCCTCACCATGGTGGTGGGCGGCCTGATCGGCCTGCTGCTCGCCCGCCTCGGCCGGGTGATGCGGCTCGTGCTGCTGATCGGCCTGGTGCTGGCGTGGGCCATGCCGGTGGTCGCCGCGACCACCGTCTACCAGTGGCTCTTCGCCCAGCGCTTCGGCGTCGTCAACTGGGTCCTGGACAAACTCGGCTGGCACTCCATGGCCGACTACAGCTGGACCGGCAGCCAGATGTCGACCTTCTTCGTCGTCACCCTGCTCATCGTCTGGATGTCCGTCCCGTTCGTCGCGATCAACCTGTACGCGGCGACCACCACCATCGCCGGCGAGCTGTACGAGGCCGCCGCCCTCGACGGAGCCGGCGCCTGGCGCAGCTTCACCACGGTCACCCTGCCGGTCCTGCGGCCGTTCCTCTACGCGACGACCTTCCTGGAGGTCATCTGGATCTTCAAGGCGTTCGTCCAGGTCTACACCTTCAACGGCGGCGGCCCGGACCGTCTCACCGAGATCCTGCCCGTCTACGCCTACATCGAAGGCGTCGGCAACCAGCACTACGGCATGGGCGCGGCGATCGCCGTCCTGACCATCCTGATCCTGCTCGGCCTGACCGCCTACTACCTCAGGATCGTGCTCAAGCAAGAGGAGGACGAGCTGTGAAGCGCTCGCTCTTCGGCCGCCTGTGGCCCAACGTCACGGCCGTCGTCCTGTTCATCGGCCTCGTCTTCCCCGTCTACTGGATGTTCGCCACGGCCTTCAAACCGACCGGCGACATCATCTCGGAGGACCCGGTCTGGTTCCCGACCGACGTCACCTTCGAGCACTTCAAGACCGCGGTCGACGCCGACCACTTCTGGACGTACGTCGGCAACTCGTTCATCGTCACCCTCTGCGCGGTCGCCTTCTCGCTGGTCATCGCGCTGGCCGGGGCGTTCGCCCTGGCCCGGATGCGGTTCAGGGGGCGGCGCGGCTTCATCGTCGGCTTCATGCTCGCCCAGATGGCGCCGTGGGAAGTCATGGTCATCGCGATCTACATGATCGTGCGCGACGCGTCGATGCTGAACAGCCTCGTGCCGCTCACCCTCTTCTACATGATGATGATCCTGCCCTTCACCATCCTGACGCTGCGCGGCTTCGTCGCCGCCGTCCCCAGGGAGCTGGAGGAGTCCGCGCTGGTCGACGGCTGCACCCGGGCCCAGGCGTTCCGCCGGATCATCCTGCCGCTGCTCGCCCCGGGCCTGATGTCCACCTCGATGTTCGGCTTCATCACCGCCTGGAACGAGCTGCCCCTCGTCCTGGTCGTCAACAAGGAGGCCGAGTCCCAGACCCTGCCGCTGTGGCTGACCAGCTTCCAGACCGTCTTCGGCGACAACTGGGGTGCGACCATGGCAGCCTCGTCCCTCTTCGCCATCCCGATCCTGATCCTCTTCGTCTTCCTGCAGCGCAAGGCCGTCAGCGGCCTGACCGCCGGCGCCGTGAAGGGATAACGCCACCCATGACGACCATCGCCAGGGGGACCGACACCCTCACCCGTGACGCGCTCACGGTTCTCCAGCCCGGTTTCACCGGCACCACCGCCCCCGACTGGCTGCTGCGTCGCCTCGGCGAGGGGCTGGCGTCGGTCGGCCTGTTCGGGCGCAACATCGCCTCGCCGCAGCAGGTGGCGGCGCTGACCGCGCAGTTGCGCGCCGAGCGCGAGGACGTGCTGGTCGCCATCGACGAGGAGGGCGGCGACGTCACCCGCCTGGAGGTACGCACCGGCTCCTCCTTCCCCGGCAACCTCGCGCTCGGCGCGGTGGACGACGTCGGGCTCACCCGTGAGGTGGCCGCGGAACTGGGCCGCCGGCTCGCGGCCTGCGGAGTGAACTTCAACTGGGCCCCGTCCGCCGACGTCAACTCCAACCCGGACAACCCGGTCATCGGGGTACGCGCCTTCGGTGCCGACACCGACCTGGTCGCCCGGCACACCGCCGCCTACGTCACCGGCCTGCAGTCGTCCGGCGTGGCCGCCTGCGCCAAGCACTTCCCCGGGCACGGCGACACGGCCGTCGACTCCCACTACGCCGTGCCGCGCATCGACGTGGACGCCGCCCTGCTGGCCGCACGCGACCTGGTGCCGTTCCGCGCGGCCGTCGCCGCCGGCAGCCGCGCGGTGATGAGCGCCCACATCCTGGTCCCGGCCCTGGACCCGGACCGTCCGGCGACGTTGTCCCGCCGCATCCTGACCGAGCTGCTCCGCGGTGAACTGGGCTACGACGGCCTGATCGTCACCGACGGCATGGAGATGCGGGCCATCGCGGGCACGTACGGCATCGAACGCGGCAGCGTGCTGGCCGTGGCCGCCGGCGCCGACGCGATCTGCGTGGGCGGCGGCCTGTCCGACGAGGACACCGTACGACGGCTGCGCGACGCCCTGGTCGAGGCGGTCCGCTCGGGCGAGCTGCCCGAGGAACGCCTGGCCGACGCGGCGGAACGCGTCCGCGCCCTGGCCCGCTGGACCACGGCGCACCCGGCGGACGAGGCGGGAGCCGGGGACGCGGCCGACGGCGACGTGGGCCTGCGCGCCGCGCGCCGCGCGCTGCGGACCACCGGCGCCGAGGGCTTCACGCCCCTCGCCGAGCCGCCGTACGTCGCCGCGCTCACTCCCGTCGCCAACATCGCGGTCGGTGACGAGACCCCCTGGGGCATCGCCGCCGAGCTCCTCCGGCTGCTCCCCGGCACGGAGACCGGCAGCTTCACCGGACCGGACGCCGGGAAGGAGGCGCTGGCCGCGGCCGGTCCGCGCCGGATCGTGGCTGTCGTCCGTGACGAGCACCGCCACCCCTGGATGGCGGCCGCCCTGGACACCGTGCTGGCGGCCCGCCCCGACACGATCGTGGTCGAGATGGGCGTCCCCCGCGCCGAGCCACGCGGCTCCCTCCACCTGGCCACCCACGGCGCGTCACGCGTCTGCGGCCGGGCGGCGGCAGAGGCCCTCGTGGGTGCGTGACAGGCACAGCCGCCGGTACGGCAAGGCGCTGGACCCCGGGGCGGGCCCGGCGCCTTTGCCCACGGTTGCCCCGGGCGCCCGGCGCCTTTGCCCACGGTCGCCCCGGGGCGCCCGCCGCCCCCACCGGCTGGTGCGCGCCGTCGCCGGCCTTCCGGGTGGTGGCAGCCGGGTCGGGGCCCAGCCGGTTCCTTCCCGCCGGTACGGCGAAGGCGCCGACCCCCGTCACGGGGACAGGCGCCTTGCGCGGGGCTGTCCGGTGCTCAGGGCCCGGACGGGCTCAGATGCCCTGCCAGTCGGGCTTGTGGGCGTAGGCGTGCCGGAAGTAGTCGGCGAGCTTCAGCTTGGATGCGGCGGCCTCGTCGACGACGACCGTGGCGTGCGGGTGCAGTTGGAGCGCGGAGGCCGGGCACACGGCCGCGACCGGTCCCTCGACGCTCGCGGCGACCGCGTCCGCCTTGCCCTCGCCGGTGGCGAGCAGCACCAGATGCCGGGCCTCCAGGATGGTGCCGATACCCTGCGTGATCACGTGGTGCGGCACCTGCTCGATGTCACCGTCGAAGAAGCGCGCGTTGTCGACGCGGGTCTGCTCGGTGAGCGTCTTGATCCGGGTCCGCGACGCGAGCGAGGAACACGGCTCGTTGAACCCGATGTGCCCGTCGGTCCCGATCCCCAGCAGCTGGAGGTCGACTCCGCCGGCCTCACCCAGCGCCTTGTCGTACGCCTCGCACGCCCCCTGCACGTCCGCGGCCGTGCCGTCGGGGCCCATGAACGCGTCCATGCCGATCCCCAGCGGCTCGAGCACCTCACGTCGCAGCACCGAACGGTACGACTCCGGATGCTCCGCGGGGAGTCCGACGTACTCGTCGAGCTGGGCGATCCGCGCCCGCGCGGTGTCCACGGCGCCCGATCGCACCTTGGCCGCCAGCGCCTCGTACACCGGCAGCGGCGTCGAGCCGGTGGCCACCCCGAGCAGAGCGTCGGGCTTGCGTCGCAGCAGCTGCGCCATGGCCTCGGCTATGAGCTCGCCGCCCGCCTGGGCATCGGGAACGATGACAACTTCCACGCTTGCCTGCCGTTTCGAAGAGAGGACTCACCCGGGGCCCGGTACTGACCATGTGGTTTAGACCAATCTAACAGAGCCGGGCCCCCTGAGCGCGCTGAACCGGTCAGGCGGGTGGCGGCGTCATGACGCCATGGAGCCCCCCGTCGCGTCCACCCAGCTTCCCGTGATCCATCGGCCCCCGTGTGAGGCGAGGAACGCGACCACGTCGGCCACCTCGGCCGGCGCGCCCACCCCGCCCAGCGCCGAGAGTGCCGCCGCCCGGTCCCAGCCGTCCGCGCTCCCGTGCAGCAGGTCGGCCGTGTTGTCCGTTTCGATGATGCCGGGCGCCACCGAGTTCACCGTGATGCCGCGGGCGCCGAGGACCTTGGAGAGGTCGCGGGAGAACACGTCCAGCGCGCCCTTCGTCATCGCGTACGCCATGTTGTCCGGCATCACCGCGGAGCGGGCCAGTCCTGACGATATGTTGATGACCCGGCCGCCGTCGCGCAGCCGTTTCATGCCGTGCTTGAGGAGGAAGAACGGCGCCTTCACATTGACCGCGAAGACGGCGTCGTACTCCTCCTCCCCTATCTCCCCGATGGGGCGGGTGCTGCCGATCCCGGCGTTGTTCACCAGGATGTCCAGCCCGTCGGCGTGCCGGTCGAACTCCTCCCACAGTGCCTCGGCGGCCCCCGGCGCGCCCAGGTCGACCCCGATGGCGAACGCCGAGCCGCCCGCCGCCTCGATCGCGGCGACCGTCTCCTTTGCCGCCGCCTCGTTCCTGCCGTAGTGCACCGCGACGCGCGCGCCGTCGCGCCCCAGTCGCTCGGCGATCCCCCGCCCGATGCCCCTGCTCGCCCCCGTGACGAGAGCCGTCCTGCCCGTAAGTGCACCCTGCGCGCCCATGGCGGCATCCCCTTCGCATTTGTATAGCGGTTGCTACAGAAATGACCGTACAGCACTCCCGCGACATTTCTCTAGTGCTCGCTATAAAATCCACTCCATGGTGAGCAGCAGCGGGAAGAATGAGCGGGCCGGGGTGGCGGGCCGGGGTGCCGGCGGCAGGTCGCGTGGCCGCCCCCGCTCCTTCGACCGCGCGACGGCTCTGGAGAAGGCGCTGATGGCCTTCTGGGAGCACGGTTACGAGGCGACCTCCGTCTCCGACCTCACACGGGTCATGGACATCGGCACCCCGAGTCTGTACGCCGCCTTCGGCGACAAGCGCTCGCTCTTCGAGGAGGTGGTCCAGGAGTACGGAGCGCGGTACGGATCCTTCGGCGCCCGTGCGCTCGCCGAGGAGCCGACCGCACGTGCGGGGATAGAGCGCATGTTGCGCGAGGCCGCCGTCGAGTACACGGCACCCGGCCGGCCGCACGGCTGCCTCGTCATCCACGCGGCCGCCAACTGCTCGACGTCCGAGGTCGAGGAGTCCCTGCGGGAGCGGCGGAACGCCAACATCGCCGCGATCGAGGACCGGATCGCGGCCGACGTGGCCGAGGGCCTGCTGCCCCCGCACACCGATGCCGCCGCCCTCGCCCGGTACACCGGTGCCATGATCCAGGGCATGTCCCAGCAGGCGCGCGACGGTGCGAGCCGGGCGGAGCTGGAGGCGCTCGCGGAAATTGCCCTGGCCATCTGGCCCCGCCTGTGAGCCAACAGGGTTAGGCTTTGGGCCGGGTGCTCGGGTGTCCGAGCGGTCGGCAGAACGCGACAACAGCAAACACCGTCCACCGCATGGACATGGCGAGTGGTCTAGTCCACAATGGCGACCAAGGCGCTTACCGTGATAGTCACGCAAGGTGAACGTCAGGCTTCCGCCCTCCCCGCACAGGAGGACGGACCGAGGAACCGGAGCTCTCTGCCCTGACTGCCCCGGGTCCTCATCCTTCGGCCGACCGGGACCGCACACCCCACGGCCGTTGTTGCTCCGGGCTGCGGTGCCGGGAGGGTTGAGGGTCCCTCTCAGGCGCCGCGGCCCGCGGGTGTTTCCGGGGGGTTCGTCCGCGTGGGGGAGCGGTGGAATCTGGCTGGTTTCGATCGCTGTCCGTACCGCCAGGTACGCTCGGCCACGTGCCCTCCATGAACGAACTCGTACGCCAGCACACCGCGCTCGACGACTCCGACCTCGAGTGGCTCCATCTGCTGGTCTCGGAGTGGCAGCTCCTCTCCGACCTCTCCTTCGCCGACCTCGTCCTGTGGGTCCCCACCCGCGACGGCACGCGCTATGTCTCCGTCGCCCAGATGAGGCCCAACACCGGACCCACCTCGTACCAGGACGACATGGTCGGCCACCTCGTCCCGCGCGGCCGTCGCCCCATGCTGGACGCCGCCCTGGACGAAGGCCGGATCGTGCGCGAGGGCGACCCGGAGTGGCGCGAGGAGGTCCCGGTCCGCGTCGAGTCCATCCCCGTACGACGTCAGGGCCGCGTCCTCGGCGTGATCGCCCGCAACACCAACCTGCTCACCGTGCGCACGCCCAGCCGTCTGGAACTCACCTATCTGCAGAGTGCCTCGGACCTGGCGCAGATGATCGCGGCCGGCGCCTTCCCGTTCGAGAACCAGCAGGTCGACATGGACGCCTCGCCCCGGGTCGGTGACGGGCTGATCCGGCTCGACGCGGACGGCACCGTGCAGTACGCCTCCCCGAACGCCCTCTCGGCCTACCACCGCATGGGCCTCGCCGCCGACCTGGTCGGCCACCACCTCGGCCGGACCACCGCCGAACTCGCCCCGTCCCGCGGCCCGGTGGACGAGGCGCTCGCCAAGGTGGCCAGCGGCTGGGCGCCGCGCGAGTTCGAGATCGAGGCGCATGACGGGGTCATCCAGTTCAGGGCCATCCCGCTCAAACCCAAGGGCACGCGCATCGGTTCGCTGGTGCTTCTGCGCGACGTCACGGAACTGCGTCGACGTGAGCGTGAGTTGATCACCAAGGACGCCACCATCCGGGAGATCCACCACCGGGTGAAGAACAACCTCCAGACGGTGGCGGCCCTGCTGCGCCTCCAGGCCCGGCGCATCGAGTCCGACCGGGGCCGCGAAGCGCTCGAGGAAGCCGTACGCCGGGTCGGCTCGATCGCGATCGTGCACGAGACGCTCTCCCAGAACCTGGACGAGCGGGTGGAGTTCGACGAGATCGCCGACCGCGTGCTGGCCATGGTGGCGGAGATCTCGCCGGGCAAGGTCACCGGTCGGCGCACCGGCCGCTTCGGCATCCTGGACGCCGAGGTGGCGACGCCCCTGTCGATGGTGCTGACCGAAGTGCTCCAGAACGCTCTGGAGCACGGTTTCCGCGAGGGCGACACCGGCACGGTCGAGGTCTCCGCGGTCCGTGGCGGCACGACGAAGGAAGCCCGGCTCCTGGTCACCGTCCAGGACGACGGCGTCGGTCTGCCCGAGGACTTCGATCCGCACCGCTCCGGCAATCTCGGTCTGCAGATCGTCCGTACCCTCGTGGAAGGCGAATTGGGCGGCGCCTTCGACATGGTCCCGGCCCCGGACCGCGGCACCCGCGTGATCCTGGACATCCCGGTGCCGACGGAGAGGTAGCGGGCCGAGCGGGGGCGTGGCCGGGGCAGCAAAAAGCCCCGGACCGGTGAAGGTCCGAGGCCAGTGCTCGTGCGATGCATCGTCCGATGCGCATCGGGGGTACTGCGCGCTGCGGCTCGGGAGCGGGAGTTGCGTACTCGCTGTACGCGCCGCCAAGCTCAGGCTGTCAGCAGGGGTGGATGGTCAGGCAGAGGCCTGACGAGCCCGGTTGCGGGCGGCACGGCGCTTCATCGCGCGGCGCTCGTCCTCGCTGAGACCACCCCAGACGCCGGAGTCCTGACCGGACTCGAGCGCCCACTGCAGGCACTGCTCCATGACAGGGCAGCGACGGCAGACGGCCTTGGCTTCCTCGATCTGCAGCAGCGCGGGACCGGTGTTGCCGATGGGGAAGAAGAGCTCGGGGTCTTCCTCGCGGCAAACGGCGCGGTGACGCCAGTCCATGGCTGCTACCTCTCCTTGGTATTACGTGCAGGGTGCTTGTGAATGTGAACGCTTTCACGAATCCCTCAACAAGGGAAGGGCCTACCGCCAGGTTCCCGGCGTGGTCCTGTGATTTGAAGAGGGGTTCTGGTGACCTGTGGAGGCTGGTGTTGCGGGCCGTCCCGATCGCCATGTAGAGACTCGCAAACCTCGGCGGCGGATACAACCCCTTCCGGAAAGTTTTTTTTGATTCTTCGGTGTCGACTAGGTCACAGCCGTACTTCCATGGGGTGGATCCTGGTCTAAACGTTCGAGTGAAAGGACTTTCGCCCCTTCTGCTCACACAATCACACGCAGTGCACGGCGTACGCCTGTGAACGTCACGCTGGTCCGCAGCCCCAGGTGGTCACCGTCCATCTGGAGGGGGAGCGGCACCTTCGAATGCAAGGTGAACCGGGTCTGATCGTGCAGGGAGAGCGCATGCCGGCCTCGAGGGCCGCGCTCGGGGGACGAAGTGAGCAACTGGGTGCCATACCGGGCAACCGCGGCCGTCGAGAGACGGCTGAGACCGAACACGTCGAGCCCGGTGTCGAACGAGGCCTTGGGCGAGGCGTAGATCGGGCGGTTGCCGAGGAACGTCCACGGGCACGTGTTCGAGACTATGGACAGCACCAGGCCCTCGACCGGGTCCTCGCCGTCCCGCTCCAGGGTGATGGTCCCGCTGCGGCGGTGCGGCTCGCCGATGAGCTGGCGCACCACCTGACGGACGTAGAGGGCGTGCGTGGACTTCTTGCCCCGCTCGCGGTGCTGCTCGACGCGGCCGACCACGCCGGCGTCGAAGCCCAGGCCTGCGTTGAAGGTGAACCAGCGCTCCGGGACGGCTTCGTCCTCGGAGCCCGGCGTGCCCGAGGCGAGGCCCAGCCCGACGGTGCGCTCACTGCCCTCGCGCAGCGCGTCCAGCAGGGCGCCGGTGGCCTCCACCGCGTGGTTGGGCAGGCCGAGGGCACGTGCGAAGACGTTGGTGGAGCCGCCGGGGACCACGGCGAGACCGGGCAGGTGCTCCGGGTCGGGACCGGCGTGCAGCAGGCCGTTGACGACCTCGTTCACCGTGCCGTCGCCGCCGAGGGCCACCACGAGTTCGACGTCGTCGCTCTGCGCCGCGTGCCGGCCGAGGTCGCGTGCGTGGCCGCGGTACTCGGTGGTGACCACTTCCAGCTTCATCTCGCTCGCGAGCGCGTGGATCAGCACGTCGCGCGTACGCGCGCTCGTGGTGGTTGCCGCCGGATTGACCACGAGAAGTGCACGCATGGTCTGCAGGGTACCTACTGCGTGGTACCCGGCCCAGACCGAGGTGCGGACCGCCCGGTGGGACCGGGTGAGGGGTCGGTGCGCGGATCGGGGGCGGTCGGGCGGGTATGCGGAAGGCACGCACGGGCGTCCTCGTGCCGAGAGCTACCCTTCAGGGGTGAGCAGTGAGCAGACCCGCACCCCGGAAGCCGCCGAAGAGGCGGGCCCTCGTCCCGGCCGGCTGACCGCCGCGGCCGCAGTGGCCGCACTGGAGGGGCTGGCGCTCGTCGTCGGCGGCGGCTGGATGCTCGTGGGAGGACTCGCCGGCCACCCCGACGACCGGACCGCGGCCGTCACCGGCGGTATCACCCTGGTCGTCCTCGCCCTGTTGCCGCTGCTCGCCGCCCGCGGGCTGCTCGCCCGGCGGGGCTGGAGCCGGGGGCCCGCCGTCATCACGCAGATCATCGCGCTGCCCGTGGCGTACAACCTGCTGCACGCCGACAGTGTGGCGATCCCCGCGGGGATCGTGCTCGGTGTCGTGGCCGTCACGGCGCTGGTGCTGCTCGTGAACCCCACGACGACCCAGGCCCTCGGTATCCGGGGACCCGGCGGCGCCGAGAAGTAACCGCCGCCCGGTGGTGTCCGTCGACGCGACCGCCGCCCGGTGTCTTCGGGCGCCGCGGCTACTCCTCGACCAACAGCTTCTCTCGCAGCTGTGCCAGCGTGCGTGCCAGCAGCCGCGACACGTGCATCTGTGAGATCCCGACCTCCTGCGCGATCTGCGACTGGGTCATGTTGCCGAAGAAGCGCAGCAGCAGGATCCGTTTCTCCCGCGGCGGCAGGTCCTCCAGCAGCGGCTTGAGCGACTCCCGGTACTCGACGCCCTCCAGGGCCTCGTCCTCGGCGCCGAGCGTGTCCGCGACCGCCGGGGACTCGTCGTCGGTGTCCGGGACGTCCAGGGACAGGGTGGAGTAGGCGTTCGCCGACTCCAGGCCTTCCAGGACCTCCTCCTCCGAGATCGACAGCTTCTCGGCGAGTTCGTGGACCGTGGGGGAGCGGCCGTGCAGCTGCGAGAGCTCCGCCGTGGCCGTCGTCAGGGCCAGCCGCAACTCCTGGAGCCGGCGCGGGACGCGCACCGCCCAGCCCTTGTCCCGGAAGTGTCTCTTGATCTCCCCGACGACCGTGGGGGTCGCGTACGTGGAGAACTCCACCCCGCGGTCCGGGTCGAAGCGGTCCACCGACTTGATCAGGCCGATGGTGGCGACCTGTGTGAGGTCGTCCAGGGGTTCGCCGCGGTTGCGGAAGCGGCGGGCGAGGTGCTCGACGAGCGGCAGGTGCATGCGGACCAGCTGGTTGCGCAGCTCCGCGTACTCGGGGCTGTCCTTGGCCAGCGTCCGCAGCATGGCGAACATGGCACGGGCCCCGCTGCGGTCCTGCGGGTCGTGCCGCGTGCGCTGCGTGACCCGTGCGCCCGGCGCGTCGTCCTCGGAGTGTCGCTCGTGCTCGCTCATCGTTCCGCCCGTTGCTCTTTCCCGAGCCCTCGCCTCCGCTCGGACGGGCCGGTCGGGAGTCTCCCCGGCCCGCTGCCCGTCGCCCGGGACGACGGCCTCGGGGGAGGCCTCGTCCTCCGGATGAGGCCGGGCCTGCTCGGGGATTCCGTCGATGCCGTCCGCCACGCGTCGGGCCTCGTTCGGAGAACGAGTGCCCTCGGCCGGCAGCTCCCGTGTGCCGCGCTCTTCGTCCCGCACCGGCCCGTCCCCGTTCCTCACGCCGGCCCGGGTCCCGCGCCGCGCTGTTTGTAGAGGCTGATTGAAACGGTTCTGTCCTCATCCACGGCGGACGAGACCTTGCCCGCGAGAGCGGACAGGACGGTCCAGGCGAAGGTGTCCCGCGAGGGCGCGTGGCCGTCCGTGGTCGGCGCCGAGACGGTGACCTCGAGCGAGTCGTCGACGAGGCGGAAGACACAACTGAGCACCGAGCCGGGCACGGCCTGCTGAAGCAGGATCGCGCAGGCCTCGTCGACTGCGATGCGCAGGTCCTCGATCTCGTCGAGGGTGAAGTCCAAGCGGGCTGCGAGGCCGGCCGTCGCCGTACGCAGCACCGACAGGTAGGCACCCGCGGCCGGCAGCCGGACTTCGACGAAGTCCTGGGACGCGGGCTCGCCTGCGATCTGGGACACCCTCACCTCCAAGGTGGTACAAGCGTTACAGGGCCGAGGGTCGCCCCTCGGGGTAACGCGATACGTGGTTCAGCGGTGACGTTATCGCGCTCCGAACTTTCCTGTCCCCGAGACCCCAACCCCTTGCTGTCACTCATAGTAAACACATGAACACGCACAGTGGCTAGGGGTTCGACGGGCTCAAATCGGAAGAGCGCGCGCCGGGTTGACGTACCCAGGCGTCAGACCCTCGAACCGTCCCGGGGCGAGGTCACACCAGGACGTGATCGACGAAGCACCAGCGCCAGCTCTCCCCGGGCTCGAAGGTGCGCATCACCGGGTGGCCGGTCTCCTTGTAGTGCGCTGTCGCGTGCTGCCTCGGCGAGGAGTCGCAGCAGCCGACGTGACCACATACCAGGCACAGACGGAGCTGCACCGGGTCCGTACCCTCGGCGAGACACTCCGGGCAGGTCTCGCTCCGCGGTTCCGGCTCCGGGTGCGGCAGCGCGTCGGCGTGCGTGCACTGTTTCATGATTGCCAGGTTACGTCGGGTGCGCGGAGGGCCGCGTGGAAAAAGAGGACGGGCGAGAACGATGGACGTGATGCCGCTGCTGTTGCTGGTGGCGGGCAGCGCCGCGATCGCGGCGGCCGGGCGGCGCGTGCCGGTACCGGTGCCGCTGCTGCTGGTCGCGGCCGGCCTGGTGGTGAGCTACGTCCCGGGCGTGCCCGACTACACCCTCGACCCGCACATCGTCCTGCCGCTGCTGCTGCCCCCACTGCTCTACACGGCGGCCACCGACAGCTCCTACCTCGACCTGCGGGCCCAGGTACGGCCCGTGGCGCTGCTCTCGGTGGGCTACGTCCTCTTCGCCACCTTCGTCGTCGGCTGCGCCGCGTACCTGATCGTGCCCGGTCTGCCGCTGACCGCGGCCCTGGTGCTCGGTGCGGTGGTGGCGCCGCCGGACGCCGTCGCGGCCACGGCGGTCGCGCGCCGGGTGGGGCTGCCGTCCAGGATCACCACGATCCTCCAGGGCGAGTCGCTGGTGAACGACGCGACCGCGATCACCGCCTACAAGGTGGCCCTCGCCGCGGCGGTCGGCGAGGGCGCCACCTGGGCCGGCGGGATCGGCGAGTTCCTGATCGCGGCCGTGGGAGGCGTCGGTGTCGGCCTGGTGCTGATGGTGCCGATCCACTGGCTGCGCACGCATCTGAGGGAAGCGCTGCTGCAGAACACGCTCTCCCTGCTGATCCCGTTCGTCGCCTACGCGGTCGCCGAGCAGGTGCACGCGTCCGGGGTGCTCGCCGTGGTGGTCGTCGCGCTCTATCTCGGCCACCGCGCGTGGGAGGTCGATTTCGCCACCCGTCTCCAGGAGGAGGCGGTGTGGAGGATGGTCGCGTTCGTCCTGGAGTCCGCCGTGTTCGCCCTGATCGGGCTCCAGTTGCCCGTCGTCCTCAAGGGTGTCGGGGCGTACGAAGGGGCCGACGCCGCCTGGTACGCGGTCGCCGTCTTCCTGGTGGTCGCTGTGACCCGGTTCGTGTGGGTGTATCCGGCGACCTTCCTGCCGCGGCTGTCGGCACGCGTCCGCGCGCGCGAGGGGGACCTCACGTGGAAGGCGCCGTTCGTGATCGGCTGGGCCGGTATGCGGGGCGTGGTCTCGCTGGCCATCGCCTTCTCCATCCCGCTCACCGTGCACGGCGGCGGGCTCTTCCCCGAACGCGACCTCGTCCTGTTCCTCACCTTCACCACGGTCATCGGCACGCTCGTCGTCCAGGGCGTCACCCTGCCGCCGCTGATCCGCCTGCTGAAGTTCCCCGCACACGACGTACAGGCCGAGACACTGGCGGAGGCCAACGCCCAGGCGCAGGCCTCCCGGGTGGCCGAGCAGCGCCTGGACGACCTCCTCGCCGACGAGCGCAACGCCTTGCCGACCCCGCTGGCCGACCGCCTCCGCACGGTTCTGGAACGCCGGCGCAACGCCGTCTGGGAACGGCTCGGACAGGTGAACCCCGTCACGGGGGAGACCGTCGACGACACCTACCGGCGGCTTTCGCGCGAGATGATCAGCGCCGAGCGCGAGGTCTTCGTCCGACTGCGGGACGGCCGGTACATCGACGACGAGATGCTCCGGACGCTGCTGCGCCGCCTGGACCTGGAAGAGGCGGCGGCGTACCGGGAGACGGCGTAGGGCGGGCCGCCCGGTCACAGGCTCGCGGCCACTCGTGCGGGCAGGGGCGCCCCACGGGCACCACGCGCGCGTGCGACGCCGGTACCAGGCGTGACGGAGTCGTTTCGATGCCGGGCCGACCGGCGGCGTTGGTGGCACACCGCCGCCCGGCTGGGTCCGTGGGTACACCGGACGCACGGTGGCCGGGACGGGGCGTGTGGGCTTCAGGGCGGGTGGTGCGGAGGGGCCGGGGCGGGTGGTCCGGCGTCGCCTGCTCCGGAGGCGTGACGGGCCGACGTGCGGCCGTCGGGGCGCCTGCGCGGCAAGAGGGGGCAGGGTGGCGGCCGCTCCGGCGGCTCGATCGGCTCGACGGTGGCGCGTGTGCGTGGGTGTGGGCGTCCTCGGCGGCGGACCGGATGGGCGGGCCGCCCCGGCCCGGGTCCGCTCGCAGCGGCTGGGCCGGAGGCGGGCCGGCCGGCCGGTGGCCCGTGTCGGTTCACGGGAAGGGGCGGCCGGTGACGACGGCCGTCAGGGTCGTCCCCCGGGCGAAGGTGCCCTCCTGGGTGAGGACGAGCAGGGCGTGCAGCATCTTGGCGACGTAGACGCGTTCCACGGGCAGGCCGTGGCGGCGTTCGAAGTCGTCGGCGAAGGAGTCGAGCTCGGGCGTGGTGCGGGCGTAGCCGCCGTGATGGAAGCGGCCGTCGAGGCTCCAGGAGCCCCGGGGCCCGCCGAACGCACGATCCTGGAGCCGCCGTATGTCGTCGGCCAGGAAGCCGCCCTTGAGGACCGGTATCCCGAGCGCCCGGCGCCCCGGGGGGAGGCCGGCGGCCAGCCCGGCGAGCGTGCCGCCGGTGCCGCAGGCGAGCGCGACCACGTCGGCGTGCTCGCCCAGTTCCTCGCCGAGGGCCCGGCAGCCGCGGACGGCCGCCGTGTTGCTGCCGCCCTCGGGGACGACGAGCGCGTCCTCGGCCCGCGCCGCGCGCAGGAGAGCCGCCAGGGTCTCCGGTTCGGCCTTGCGGCGGTACGTCGAACGGTCGACGAAGTGCAGCCGCATGCCGTCGGCCGCGCACCGCGCCAGGGACGGATTGAGGGGCCGGCCGGCCAGTTCCTGCCCGCGCACCACACCCACCGTGGGCAGACCGAGCAGCCGGCCGGCGGCAGCCGTGGCGCGCAGGTGGTTGGAGTAGGCGCCGCCGAAGGTGAGAACGGTGCGGCCGACGGCCGTGGCGAGGTTCGGTGCGAGTTTCCGCCACTTGTTGCCGACCAGCTCGGGATGGATGAGATCATCGCGTTTCAGGAGCAACCGGACACCGAGGCGCTCGAACCGCTCGTCGGTGATCTCCTGCAAGGGGGAGGGCAGGCGGGGGCGGAGTGGGGCGAGGTCACAGGTGTCGGTGCCGGTCACCCCGCCATTGTCACGCCGCCGTACGCGGCGGACACATCACTTCAGCCGGTCGCGGATCCGCCCGCGCATCGACGCCATCGTGAAGCCCCGCGGATCCACCTTCCCCGGCTGCCATTCGAGGTGCCCGATGACGGACCGCTCGTTCCACCCGTGGTGGCGGCAGACCGCGGCGGCGGCGCGCTCGATCGCCTCCAGTTGCGCCGCCGGCCAGGGATCGTCGCCGTTGCCCAGGTTCTCGCACTCGAAGCCGTAGAAGTGCCGGTTGCCGTCGGTGTTCGCCTCGTTGTCCCGCGGCAGCGCCTTCTCGGCGATCACGGCGCGCAGGACGTCGTCGTCCCCGAGGCCGGCGTGGTTGGCCCGGCCGTACCCGACCAGGTGGACCTTGCCGTCCTTGGTGATGACGCCGTGGCACAGCGGTCCCGGCAGACCCTCGTAGCCCTTGCGGCAGATCTCCACGGTCCGCGCGCTGCCCTTGGTGACCGTGTGGTGGATCATCACGCCGTGCACGGGCCCCCAGGGCCCCTTGTGGTTGCGGTTGTGGTGCCGCCAGTCGCCGACCTCGACGACGGTGAGGCCTTCCGCCTTCAACGCCTTGAGGAAACCGCTCGCGGACATGGGTGAGGCCATGGCCGGCTCCTTCCCGCTGCGCGACGACCGCCGGGCGCGACCGCCTCGTACCGGTTCTTGTACCGAAACGGAGGGCTCGCTAGTGCTTGTTCGGGCGGTGTGCGAGTCGATCCGGACAACATCGTTTCCGTCAGTGGCGCGGCACGGATTCGGGCAGGGCGCCGCGACGCCGGACGAGCATCCATCCCTGCCCCGGCCGCTGGTGATCCATTCCCGCTCTTTCGTGTAATAGCACTGGCACGCTCCGTGAGGAAGGCTGGTCCACGCACATCGATGCCGGGCGCAGCCGTCCGGCATGACCGGGAGGGCAAATCCTTATGTCGGTAGGCGAAGAGGTCCGCACCGAGCAGACCAGGCCGCAGCAGAGCCTCGGCACGGCGGCCGCGCGGAACCTGGCCACCACGACCAAGTCCGTTCCTCAGATGCAGGAGATCAGCTCGCGCTGGCTGCTGCGTTCGCTCCCTTGGGTGGACATTCAGGGCGGTACGTACCGGGTGAACCGGCGGCTGACCTTCGCCGTCGGTGACGGCCGGGTGACGTTCGTGAAGACCGGCGACCGTGTCGAGGTCATTCCCGCGGAGCTCGGCGAGCTGCCGGCCCTGCGGTCGTACGACGACGAGGACGTGCTCTCGGAACTCGCGCAGCGCTGTGAGCAGCGGGAGTTCGGCCCCGGCGAGGTGATCGCGTCGTTCGGCGGCCAGGCCGACGAGATCTATCTGCTGGCGCACGGCAAGGTGGAGAAGATCGGCACCGGCCCCTACGGCGACGACGCGGTGCTCGGAGTTCTCGCCGACGGTGCCTACTTCGGTGACCAGGCGCTGCTCGACGGGGACGCCATCTGGGAGTACACCGCCCGCACGGTCACCGCCTGCACGGTCCTCGTGCTGCCCCGCCAGGAGGTGGAGCAGGTCGCGCAGCGCGCGGAGTCCCTGCGCGAGCATCTCCAGCAGCGGCGTTCGATCCCGGAGCAGCGCACCAACAAGCACGGTGAGAAGGCGATCGACCTCTCCGCCGGCCACAGCGGCGAGCCGGACATCCCGCACACCTTCGTCGACTACGAGGCCCGGCCCCGTGAGTACGAGTTGAGCGTCGCCCAGACCGTCCTGCGTATCCACTCACGCGTGGCCGACCTCTACAACCAGCCGATGAACCAGACCGAGCAGCAGATCCGGCTGACGGTGGAGGCGCTGAAGGAGCGTCAGGAGCACGAGCTCGTCAACAACCGCGAGTTCGGCCTGCTGCACAACTGCGAGTACGACCAGCGGATCCAGCCGCACGACGGTGTGCCCGGCCCCGACGACCTGGACGAGCTGCTCAGCCGCCGGCGCGGCACCAAGCTGCTCCTCGCCCACCCGCGGGCGATCGCCGCCATCGGACGCGAACTGAACAAGCGCGGACTCGTCCCCGAGACGATCGACATCGCCGGCAACCGCATCCCCACCTGGCGCGGGGTGCCCATCTACCCGTGCAACAAGATCCCGGTCACCGAGGCCCGGACGACCTCGATCATCGCGATGCGTACCGGCGAACAGGACCAGGGCGTCATCGGCCTGCGGGCCACCGGGATCCCGGACGAGATCGAGCCGAGTCTGTCGGTGCGCTTCATGGGCATCAACGAACAGGCCATCATCAAGTACCTGGTCACGGCCTACTACTCGGCCGCGGTCCTCGTGCCGGACGCGCTCGGCGTCCTGGAGAACGTCGAGATCGGCCGCTGGCGGTGACCCCTGTGTCGCGCACGCCGTGTTCCCGCCCTCCCGGGCGGGTACACCCCGGGGGTACGGAGGCGGGCGCATGGGGGAGGTGAGTCCATGACGGAGGCTCGGCACGGCGCCACCGAGCCGTGGCACCCCACCGGGGTCCTGGAGAGGCACGAGCGCATCGGCACGCAGCGGGACGAGGAGCCGGACCCGTCGTTCGGCGGGCGGGAGCCGGTGGTGTGCGACGGTCAGCAGGTGGCGGTGTCCGGCGGACAGCAGGCGGCCGTGTCCGACGGGCACGAGGCGCTGGTGCTCCTGGAGGAGTCCAGGACGCTGGTCGACCCCGAGCTGCGGTCCGCCCTCGCGGTGCTGCCGTCCGCGATGCGTCGGATCGCGCTCTACCACTTCGGCTGGCAGCACGCTGACGGCACATCGGCGGCGGGCAACGCGGGCAAGGCGATCCGCCCCGCGCTGGTCCTCACCGCGGCCGCCGCGCTCGGCGGGCCGGGGGCCCGGGCGGCGGCGGTGCGGGCCGCAGCGGCGGTGGAGCTGGTCCACAACTTCACGTTGCTCCACGACGACGTGATGGACCGGGACGCCACTCGACGCCACCGGCCGACGGCGTGGACGGTGTTCGGCGACGCCGACGCGATCCTCGCGGGGGACGCCCTCCAGGCGCTGGCCCTGCGGCTGCTCGCCGTGGACCCGCATCCGGCGTCCGCGGCGGCGGCCGCCCGGCTCGCCGACTGTGTCATGGAGTTGTGCGAGGGACAGCACGCGGACACGGCCATGGAGCGGCGCGCCCCGGCCGAGATCACTCTCGCCGAGACGCTCGCCATGGCCGAGGCCAAGACCGGTGCTCTGCTGGGATGCGCCTGTGCCCTCGGCGCGTTGTACGCCGGCGCCGCCGACAAGGACGTCGAGGCCCTGGACGCCTTCGGCCGCGAGGCCGGGCTGGCTTTCCAGCTCATCGACGACGTCATCGGTATATGGGGCGACCCGCGCCGCACCGGCAAGCCGGCCGGAGCGGACCTGGCCGCCCGCAAGAAGTCGCTGCCGGTGGTCGCCGCCCTCACCTCCGGCGCCCCTGCCGCGGCCGAACTCGTCAAGCTGTACGAGGCACCGTACGACGAGGACAGGGAGGAGCTGGACCGCACCGCGCTGGCAGTGGAGCGGGCGGGGGGCCGGGACTGGGCACAGGCCCAGGCGGCCGACCGGATGGCAAGGGCCGTGCAGGAACTGGCCCGTGCCGTGCCCGACCCGGAGGCGGCGGGCGGCCTGCTCGCGTTGGCCGAGTTCGTGACCCGGCGCAGCACCTGACGGCCGGCGCAAGACCCCGGAGCCCGTACAGGGCCGTACGGCACCTGACCGACGTACGGCCGCACCGCCAAGGGCTCCGGCCAGGTGGGCCCCGCACTTCCCCACGGTGTGCGGGGCCCACCCCCCGGCATACGGCCGGGAACACCGCTCACCTCCCACCGAGGGCACCGTCGAGAGGCGACGGTCGTACGCGCGCTGTTGGGGGGAAGGGGGACGCGGGTAGGGGGGCGGTGGTCCGGACGGCGGGGAGGGTGCCGATGGCTGGCCGTCCGGCTGCCGGGCGAGACCTTCCGGGACATCCCGGGAGCGGCTGGACCTTCCCGACGTGGCCGGCCGCCGCCGGGTTCCTCACCGGTTCCTGGCCGCCTTCGGGCTCCGTCCGCGCCGAGGGACACCGACCTCACCGAGGACGGGGGCGGTCTGCGCGCCGTGGCCGGCGTCGGTGCGGTGATCCGGCGACGGCGTCGGGGTGCGGGCGACGACAGAGGGGCTGCCGCCCAGGACCGCCGAGCCACCGCGGGAAACGGTCACGGAGAACTCCTGACGCCCGGCGCCGTCCCAGTGGGCCGGCGGCGCCGGGCTCAGGTGGAGGCCTCAGACGACGGCCTGGGGCTGTGCGGGGCTGAGGTAGTGCAGGGCGGTTTGGTCGGAGTGCGGGGCGAGCAGGCCCTGCAGTTCGTCGGCCGCGCCCTTCAGGAGGTCTCCGTCGCGGGAGGCGTGGAGGGTTTCGAGGACGAAGGCGACGCGGGTGGAGTCCTCGGTGACACGGGTGCGGTGGGCGTCGCGGTGGTTCCAGTGGCGGGTCAGGACGCCGGTGGTGTCCGTGTAAATGATCTCGCCGGGCTTGGGGGTCTCCACGGTGTCGGGTTCGCCGAGCGGGGTGAAGGCCTCGGTGCCGTCCGCGTGGCGGATGTCGACGTCGCCGGTGACCTGGTCCAGGTCGAAGGCTCCGGCGGGCAGGCCGTGGCGGACCGAGACGGCGTTGTAGGAGTCGACGGCCGGGTTGATGCGGGGCAGGGTCCCCTTCTTGGCGAGGCGGCGGCCGAGCGCGTCGACGCTGGGGCGGACGCGGCGGGGGTTGGTGCCGAAGGCGCGGTAGGCGGTGTGCCACGCCTCGATGCGCGGGTCGCTCTCGTCGGCGGGCTGCCAGGTGCCGTCGGCGAGCTGTCGCTCCAGTTCCTCCAGGGCGACGGTCGTGTCGGGCCAGGGTTCGTGGCCGCGCAGACCGGTGGCGGTGACCACCGCGATGAGGGTGTCGGGGAAGGCGTCCGCGACGGCGGGAGCGAGGCGGAAGGCGGTCATGAGCGGTGTCCGTTCGTGCGGCGGGGCGGGGCGGGGCGGTCAGGGTTTCCAGGGACCGATGCGGTCCAGTCGGCGGAGTTGTTGGCGGGCGGTCGGCACGTCCAGGCCCCGGCCGCGTTCGGTGAGGCGGTCGGCGATGTCGGCGCGCTGCTCGACGGGTTTGTGGTCGTCGTACTTGAACTTGGCCCGCACATCGGTCACTTCGAGCCGCAGGCCGCGGATCCCGGGCAGCATCCGCCCGTACGGGGGCTGGTCGACGGCGACGGGGGCGTGGTCGCCGTCGGGCTGGAAGTGGGCGAGCTGGCGGCGCAGCAGCTCGGCCTTGGCCTCGGGGTCGTCGACGAGGTGGGCGCGGCAGGTGAACTGGACGGCCGCGTAGTAGCTGGTGGGGACGCCGTCGGTGGGCGGGGTGCCGGTCTTGGCGCGCCAGGGGCCGGGGATGAAGGCGTAGTCACCGAAGACGGTGAACAGGACGTTCGGGTCGTGCTCGATCGCCTTCAAGACCGGGTTGGGCCGGGCGAGGTGGATCAGCAGGTGGCCGGCGTCGCCGGTGAAGTGGGTGGGGACGGCGACGGGGGCCTCGCCGGGCAGGCCGTTGACGCTGAGGAGGCCGAAGTCGTGTCCGTCGGCGATCCAGGTCTGCCATTCGGCTTCGTCCAGGCCGGCGTCCCAGGGCTGGATGAACATGCGGTCTCCTTGCTGGCGGCTGTGGCGGCTGTGGCGGACGTCGAGCGGGGTCAGGTGAGGGCGAGGAGGCTGACGGCGACGGCGGCGGTGCCCAGGCCGATGAGCCGGCCCCGGAGGACCCGCTCGGCGAGGACGCTGCGGGCGAGCAGGACGGTGCCGGCCGGGTAGAGGGCGGTGATCACGGCGACGCCCCCAGGCTGAACGAAGCGCCGAGCACCGGCCAGAGCAACAGCTCGACCGCGAGAGAGGCCGGAGCGGCGATCATCACGGTGCGCAGGACGTGGGCCCTGCGGGCGCCGAGGCCGCCTAGGACGTCGGCGCACCCGTATCCGATGGAGCTGCCCAGGGCCAGCAGCAGAACGATCACGGTGCATCCCTTACTATCAATGGAACGACCGAACCGTACAACGCACTGACCGGCGGCTGTCAATCGAACGACCGGGCAGTGCAGTGCAGTGGCCCACGCTTGAGGATGGTGATCGGATGGCCGAGACGGCCGCGGCCTTGCGGGCGCTCGCGCACAACGTCAGGGCGGCCCGCACCCGCGTCGGCCTGTCACTCGACGAACTCGGCCGGCGGGCCCAGGTCAGCAAGGGCGCTCTGGTGGGACTGGAGAAGGCCCAGGGCAACCCCAACTTCGCCACCCTGGTCCGGTTGGCCGACACCCTCGGCGTCTCGGTCTCCGCCCTGATGGAGGGGCCGGCCGAGGGGCGCGTCCGCGTCGTGACCGCGGACGCCGTGGCGCCGCTGTGGACCGGGGAGCAGGGCGGCGAGGCCCGCCTCATGCTGACGACGTCGGGCCCGGCCCCGGTCGAGGTCTGGCGCTGGCGACTGGAGCCCGGCGAGGAGTACCCCAGCCACCCCCACCAGGCCGGAGTCGTGGAAACCGTCAGTGTCACCGCCGGCCGGATGACCCTGGTCGTCGACGGCGCCGAGTACCTCGTCGGAGCCGGGCAGACCGCCACCTTCGACGGCGACACCCCTCACACCTACCGCGGTGCGGGCACCGGGACCTGCCACCTGATCATGACGGTCCATCTGCCGCCCGGCCCCGCTGCCGCGGGCTGACCGCCCGGTCCCGCGGCCACGGGGTGAACACCCGTTGCCCGGCTTCCCCTGGCCTGCACAGCAGACCGCACCCGGACCGTCGAGGACGCCGTGTTCGGCGACCCGCGGGCCGGGTGCGGAGGGGGAGACGCTGCAAGTAGGGGAACCGCAGGTCAAGGGGCGTGACCGAGGGTCAGGCCTTCTTGGTCTCCCAGAAGATCTTGTCGATCTGCGCGATGTAGTCCAGCGCCTTCTGGCCGGTGGCCGGGTCGGTCGACGCCTTGGCGGCCGACAGGGCCTTCAGGGTGTCGTTGACCAGCTGGTGCAGCTCCGGGTACTTCTCGAAGTGCGGGGGCTTGAAGTAGTCGCTCCACAGCACGGAGACGTGGTGCTTCGCGAGCTCGGCGCGCTGCTCCTTGATGACCGTGGCGCGGGCCTGGAAGTGCGGGTCGTCGTTGCCGGCCATCTTCTCCTGGACGGCCTTCACCGACTCCGCCTCGATGCGGGCCTGGGCAGGGTCGTACACGCCGCAGGGCAGGTCGCAGTGGGCGCTGACCGTGACCTTGGGGGCAAACAGGCGGGAAAGCATGAAGCGTTCCTTCCTCGTGATCGTCTTCTCAGGGGGGACATTACTCCCTGGGAGGCGCGTTTTCGCGAGTGCCCCCGTGGGCTTAGGACAAAAGTCCGGGGTGAGACTGAGACTGGTGGAGGAAAGACAGGGGAGGTGCCGGGTGATGCCGGAGCTGTCGCGGGAGACCCAGCGCGCGAGAGGGCTGCTGCCGTTCGGTCCGGCCGAAGTGACCGGACCGTCGATGGTGCCCACGCTGCACCACGGGGACGTGCTCCTGGTGCACTGGGGGGCCAGGATCGGGGCGGGGGACGTGGTCGTGCTGCGGCACCCCTTCCAGCAGGACCTGCTCGTGGTGAAGCGGGCCGTCGAGCGGCGCGCGGCCGGCTGGTGGGTGCTCGGGGACAACGCGTTCGCGGGCGGGGACAGCACCGACTACGGGGCCGTCCCCGAGGAGCTCGTGCTCGGCAAGGCGCGCTTCCGGTACCGGCCGCGGCGACCGGGTCAGCGCTCGCCGTTCGCGGTGGCTCGCTGGCTGCTGTCGGCCCTCAGGCCGGTGCTGTCCGACCGGTCCGCCTCCAGGCGTTTGCGGGCGCGGTAGGCCGCCACGTTGGCGCGGGTGGCGCAGCGGTCGGAGCAGTAGCGCCGGGAGCGGTTGGTGGAGGTGTCCAGGTAGGCGTTGCGGCAGGGGGACGCCTCGCACAGACCCAGCCGGTCCACGCCGTACTCCGTGAGGTGGAAGGCCAGGCCCATCGCCGCGATGGCGGCGAAACCGGCGGTCGCGTTGGACGGGTGGTCCGCCAGGTGCATGTGCCACAGCGGGCTGCCGTCGTCGTCGCGGTGGTCGTGCCCGGAGATCTGCGGGCTCACCGGGAACTCCAGGAGGAGCGAGTTGAGGAGGTCCACGGCGAGGGTCTCGTCACCGCCGTCGGCCGCCTCGAAGACCGCGCGCAGCCGTCCCCGGACCGACCGGAACCGGGTCACGTCCGCCTCCGTGGCGCGGCGGGCCGCCGACTGGTTGGTGCCGAAGAGCCCGCGGACAGCCTCGACCGAGGTCAGTGAGTCCTGCCCCCGCAGCGGTTCCTCGGTGTTGACGAGACGTACGGCGTAATCCGAGTAATAGGCCAGTTCCACTTGTAGTCCTTACGAAGGGGCTCTATGGTCGTGCCTGCGGTCAGGTAAGAGCTGATCGTGCTTCCAGGGTATTACGTGCAGGAGTGAGGGAGGGGCACGATGACGGACGCGGACACCACCACGACCGGTGCCGACTGGCAGGCCTGGCAGGAGAGCTGGGACCGGCAGCAGGAGTGGTACATGCCGGACCGTGAGGAACGCTTCCGGGTCATGCTCGACATGGTCGAGGCCCTGGTCGGGCGGGCGCCGCGCGTGCTCGACCTCGCCTGCGGCACCGGCACCATCACCGCACGGCTGCTCGCCCGGTTCCCGGAGGCGACCAGCACCGGCGTGGACCTCGATCCCGCGCTGCTCGCCATCGCGGAGGGCACCTTCGCGGGGGACGAACGCGTCTCCCTGGTCACCGCCGACCTCAAGGACCCCGACTGGCCGGCGAAGCTGCCGTACGACGCCTACGACGCCGTCCTGACCGCCACGGCCCTGCACTGGTTCCACGCCGAACCCCTCGCGGTCCTCTACGGTCAGGTCGCGGAGCTGGTCCGCGACGGCGGTGTCCTCATGAACGCGGACCACATGATCGACGACACGACGCCCCGGATCAACGCGGCCGAGCGCGCACAGCGGCACGCGCGGATGGACGCCGCCAAGGGCGCGGGCGCGCTCGACTGGGCCGAGTGGTGGCAGCTCGCCGCGAAGGACCCGGTCCTCGCCGAGCCCACGGCCCGCCGGTTCGAGATCTACGGTGAGCACGCCGAGGGCGAGATGCCCCCGGTGGCGTGGCACGCGCGCGTGCTGCGCGAGAAGGGCTTCGGTGAGGTGCGGCCGGTGTGGTGCTCGCCGTCGGACACGCTGCTGCTGGCGCTCAAGTAGTCCGCGACCGGTCCGCGAGTTCCGCGGGGCGGATCCGCGAGTTCCGCGGGGGAGGTCCGCGAGCTTCGCGCGGAGGTCCGCGAGTTCCGCGGGGCGGGTCCGCAAGCCTCGCGCGGAGATCCGCGGGTTCCGCGGGGCGGATCCGCGAGTTCCGCGCGGAGGTCCGCGAGTGAGACCGAGGGGCGGTACGGGGAGATCCGTACCGCCCCTCGGGCCGTCGTCGCGCGGACGCTCAGAGCACCTTGGACAGGAACGTCTTCGTCCGCTCGTGCTGCGGGTCCGTCAGGACGTCGCGCGGGTTGCCCGACTCGACCACCACGCCGTTGTCCATGAAGACCAGGCTGTCGCCCACCTCGCGGGCGAAGCCCATCTCGTGGGTGACGACGACCATCGTCATGCCCGACTCGGCCAGGTCGCGCATGACGTCGAGGACGTCACCGACCAGCTCCGGGTCCAGGGCCGAGGTCGGCTCGTCGAACAGCATCAGCTTCGGGTCCATCGCGAGGGCCCGCGCGATCGCGACCCGCTGCTGCTGACCGCCGGAGAGCTGCGAGGGGTAGTTGCCGGCCTTGTCGCCCAGCCCGACGCGGTCCAGCAGCCGGCGTGCGCGTTCCCTGGCCTGGGCCCTGCTCACGCCCTTGACCTGCACCGGCGCCTCCATGACGTTCTCCACCGCCGTCATGTGCGGGAACAGGTTGAAGCGCTGGAAGACCATGCCGATGTCCCGGCGCTTGAGGGCGACCTCGCTGTCCTTGAGCTCGTAGAGCTTGTCACCCTTCTGGCGGTAGCCGACCAGCTCCCCGTCGACGTAAAGCCGCCCGGCGTTGATCTTCTCGAGGTGGTTGATACACCTGAGGAAGGTGGACTTGCCGGAGCCGGAGGGACCGATGAGGCAGAACACCTCGCCGGACTTCACCTCCAGGTCGATGCCCTTGAGGACTTCGACGGGGCCGAAGGACTTGTGGACGCCCTCGGCCTTGACCATGGCGGTCATGCGGCACCTCCCGCCGTGGGTCGGTTCGACAGGGACAGCAGGTTCGCCCTGACCTTCTGCCACGGTGTCGGCGGCAGCTGACGGCTGGAGCCGCGGGCGTAGTAGCGCTCCAGGTAGTACTGCCCCACGCTGAAGATCGAGGTCAGCAGCAGGTACCAGGCCGCGGCCAGGAACAGCATCTCGGCCGGGGCGCCGGAGGTCTGGCCGATGTCCTGAGCCGCGCGGAGGAGCTCGGGGTACTGGACGACCGACACCAGCGAGGTCGTCTTCAGCATGTTGACGACCTCGTTGCCCGTCGGCGGCACGATCACGCGCATCGCCTGCGGGATGACGATCCGGCGCAGCGTCTTGGCGTGGCTCATGCCGAGCGCGTGCGCAGCCTCGGTCTGGCCCTCGTCGACCGAGAGCAGACCGGCGCGGCAGATCTCCGCCATGTACGCGGCCTCGTTGAGGCCGAGGCCGAGCAGCGCCGTCAGGAACGGCGTCATGAAGTCCGACCACTCGTCGCGGTAGACGGGGCCCAGGTTGATGTACTCGAAGACCAGGCCCAGGTTGAACCAGACGATCAGCTGCACCAGGACCGGCGTGCCGCGGAAGAACCAGATGTAGAACCACGCGATGGACGAGGTCACCGGGTTCTTCGACAGCCGCATCACGGCGAGCAGGATGCCGCCGACGATGCCGATCAGCATGGCCAGGACGGTGATCAGGAGCGTCTTGCCCACGCCGGACAGGATGCGGTCGTCGAAGAAGTAGTCCGGGATGGTGCCCCAGTTGATCTTGCCCTGGGAGAACGCGTAGACGACCGCGGCCAGCAGCGCGATCGCGACGACCGCGGAGACGTAGCGCCCGTAGTGGCGGACCGGGACGGCCTTGATGGCCTCGGGTCCGGACGGCGGGGTGCCGGCCGGGCCGCCCGCCCTCTTGTCGATGTCAACAGTCACGGATGTTGCCTTTCAGTGCCCGCCGCGCGGTCACTTGCCGCCGTTGATGGTGCCTTCCGTGACGGCGCCTTCCGCCACGCCCCACTTGTCGAGGATCTTCTTGTACTCGCCGTTCGCGATGACCGCGTCGAGCGCGGCCTTGAGCGCGTCGCGCAGCTGGGCGTTGTCCTTGCCGACCGCGATGCCGTACGGCGCGGCCTCGACCTGCTCGCCGACGAGCTGGAAGTCGTTGCCGCCGCCGGAGGTCTTCACCGCGTACGCCGCGACCGGGAAGTCGGAGGAGCCGGCGTCGGCGCCACCCGCGCGCAGGCGGGTCTGGGCCTGCTGGTCGTTGTCGAAGGCCTGCATGGAGATCTTCTTGCCGGCCGGGCACTTCGCGCTCTCGGCCTTGGCGAGGTCCTCCGAGACGGTGCCCCGCTGCACCACGAGCTTCTTGCCGCACAGGTCGGACCAGGTCTTGATGCCCCGGTCGTCACCCTTCTTGGTGTAGATCGAGACACCGGCGGTGAAGTAGTCGACGAAGTCCACGCCCTCGCCGACCTTCTTGCCGGTGTCGGCGTCGATGCCCTCCTGGCGGTCCTTGGTGTCGGTCATCGCGGACATGGCGATGTCGTAGCGCTTGGAGCGCAGGCCGGTGATCAGGGTGTCGAAGGTGCCGTTCTCGAACTCGAACCTGACGCCGAGCTGCTTGCCCAGGGCGTCCGCGAGGTCGGGGTCGATTCCGACGGTCTTACCGGAGTCGTCCTTGAACTCGACCGGAGCGTAGGCGATGTCGGAACCGACCTTTATGACGCCCTTGTCACGGATCGACTGGGGCAGCTTCTCGGCCAACGGGGCACCCACGGCGGACTGGGTGCCGCTGCTGCCGGAGTCGTTCTTGTCGGTCTGGTCGCCGCATCCGGTGAGCAGCAGAGCGCCTGCGACCGCGATCGCACCGACCGCTGCTGGCCGGGAGTGCGCGGCGGTCGTACGACGGGTGGAGCGTGCGGTCATGGTGGTTCCTCCGGCGGATGAGGGAGTTGCCGATGGGACGGGACGCCGGCCGGGGGACCGGCAGGCGCTGCGGGTCGACGAGAGCACACGCCTTCGAGTGTCGCGACCTCGTGTGATTACGGCATCTTGCCATTCGGACTCGGCCGTTCAGGATGGCCGTCATGTCAAAATCGGATAACGGGTGAGTGTCCGAATCACATCAGGTCGGTACATCACGGCCGAACCTTTGCGGGAATCAATGCTTCCGGCCGGAAGATCTTCGGCATTTCTCGATAAACGGGCACGCCTCGATGTCGCGAGCGAGGGTGGAAAGTCTGTTCTGTGGCCGTGTCAAGGGGTGTTGGGAAGTTGTCCGGATCTCCGGCTATGAGCCATGTCACCGGCATGCGGCGTGCGGGGTCCGACATGTGAGCTCGCGCTTATCGGACTCGTCGCCAGGGCCGTCCGTCGGGTAAGAAGGTTCTTTACACCCCTCATCAGGGGCTCAGGGCGCGTGTGCGGCGTGCCCGTCGCGCAGGGGCCCATGTGGCCTAGGCGGCCATCTCCCTGCGCGGTGCCCGCCCATTCCTCACCAGGAGTGGACAAACCCTCAATCCATGAACTCTTAAGGGGTAAGACAAAGTGGCAGCGGAGATCGTCAATCCTCGCAGCGACAGCGACGCCAGTACGGAGCAGGAGGCGGGGCCGGAGCCCCTCGACTCCTTCGACCCCGCGTTCGCGCTGCACCGCGGCGGCAAGATGGCCGTGCAGGCCACCGTGCCGATCCGGGACAAGGACGACCTGTCCCTGGCGTACACGCCCGGCGTCGCGAAAGTGTGCAGTGCGATCGCCGAGCAGCCCGACCTCGTTCACGACTACACCTGGAAGTCGTCGGTCGTGGCGGTCGTGACGGACGGTACGGCGGTGCTGGGACTCGGGGACATCGGCCCCGAGGCCTCTCTTCCGGTGATGGAAGGGAAGGCGATCCTGTTCAAGCAGTTCGGCGGCGTGGACGCGGTCCCGATCGCGCTCGCCTGCACGGACGCCGACGAGATCGTCGAGACCGTGGTCCGGCTCGCGCCCTCCTTCGGGGGCGTGAACCTCGAGGACATCTCGGCGCCGCGGTGCTTCGAGATCGAGCGCAAGCTCCAGGAGCGCCTCGACATCCCGGTCTTCCACGACGACCAGCACGGCACGGCGGTCGTGACGCTGGCGGCGCTGCGGAACGCGGCGCGGCTGAGCGGGCGGACGCTGGGCGAGCTGCGGGCGGTGATCTCGGGCGCGGGCGCGGCCGGCGTCGCCATCGCCAAGATGCTGGTGGAGGCGGGTGTCGGGGACGTCGCGGTCGCCGACCGCAAGGGCATCGTCTCGGCGGACCGGGACGACCTGACCCCGGTCAAGCGGGAGCTGGCCTCCTTCACCAACAAGGCGGGACTGTCCGGATCGCTGGAGGCGGCGCTGTCCGGCGCCGACGTCTTCATCGGCGTCTCCGGCGGTACGGTGCCGGAGCCGGCGGTGGCCTCGATGGCCGAGGGCGCCTTCGTCTTCGCGATGGCCAACCCGAACCCCGAGGTGCACCCGGAGGTCGCGCACAAGTACGCGGCGGTCGTCGCGACGGGGCGGTCGGACTTCCCGAACCAGATCAACAACGTGCTGGCGTTCCCGGGCATCTTCGCGGGCGCTCTCCAGGTGCGGGCCTCCCGGATCACCGAGGGCATGAAGCTGGCGGCGGCCGAGGCGCTGGCCTCCGTGGTGGGCGACGACCTCGCGGCGGACTACGTCATCCCGTCCCCGTTCGACGAGCGCGTCGCGCCGGCCGTCACGGCGGCGGTGGCGGCGGCCGCCCGTGCCGAGGGGGTCGCGCGCCGGTGACGGTGTGACGCGTGTGCGGTGAACGGCCTCGTCCCGGGTGGGCGGGGCCGTTCGCCTTTCGGGCCGGGCGGCGACGAGGCGGCGCGGGTGGGCGCCGGGCCCCGGCGTGCTGGCCGCCGCTGCCCGCACCCGTGCCATCCGGGTGGCGCAAGAGGGTGTGTGTCACACGGCCGTACGGTTTCCGATGGCGGGCGTGGAACCTATCGTCAAGGTCATGTTCGCTGTCTACGCCGCCCGAATCGACCGCGACCAGCCGCTGACCGGCCTGGAGTTGGGGGAGCGCCCCGCTCCCGGGGCCCGCCCCGGCTGGAGTGTCGTCGATGTCAGGGCCGCCTCCCTCAACCACCACGACCTGTGGTCCCTGCGCGGCGTCGGCCTGCCCGAGGACCGGCTGCCGATGATCCTCGGCTGCGACGCCGCCGGTGTCGACGAGGACGGCAACGAGGTCGTCCTGCACTCCGTGATCGGCCAGACCGGCCACGGGGTAGGCCCTGACGAGCCCCGTTCCATCCTCACGGAGCGCTATCCGGGGACGTTCGCCGAGCAGGTCGCCGTGCCGACCTGGAACATCCTGCCGAAGCCGAGGGAGCTCTCCTTCGAGGAGGCCGCCTGTCTGCCCACCGCCTGGCTGACCGCGTACCGGATGCTGTTCACCAACGCCGGGGTGCGTCCGGGTGACTCGGTGCTGGTGCAGGGCGCCGGTGGTGGGGTCGCCACCGCCGCGATCGTGCTGGGCAGGGCTGCGGGGCTGCGGGTCTTCGCCACCAGCCGGGACGAGGCCAAGCGGAAGCGGGCCGTGGAACTGGGCGCCGTGGAGGCCGTCGAGCCGGGCGCGCGGTTGCCGCAGCGGGTCGACGCCGTCATCGAGACCGTGGGCGCCGCCACCTGGTCCCACTCGGTCAAGTCGCTGCGGCCCGGTGGCACGCTCGTCATCTCCGGCGCCACCAGCGGCGACCGGCCGTCCCACGCCGAACTGACCCGGATCTTCTTCCTGGAGCTCAAGGTCGTCGGCTCCACGATGGGCACCAAGGACGAGCTGGAGGACCTGCTCTCCTTCTGCGCCGCCACCGGCGTCCGGCCTGTCATCGACGAGGTGCTCCCGATGGACCGGGCCCGGGAGGGCTTCGAGCGGATGGCTTCCGGAGAGCAGTTCGGCAAGATCGTGCTCAGCGGTTCCTGATCCCTCCCCACGTCCGTCCGCGGCGGGTCCGGTCCTCCGGGCCCGCCGTTGGCGTACCCCGAGCCACCCGTGTGTCAATAAAGGTTGACAGGCACTCCATGTCAACCTAAGTTGACGTCATGAGCGAAGCAACCGATCTCGCCGCGCGTGCCGGTGATCGCGACCCCCGGGTCGGACTGCGGGCCGTCGCCGCGCTGCGCAGGCTGTTGGAGCAGCTGGAGGCGGTGCAGGTGCGTGGTGCGCGCAATCAGGGATGGTCGTGGCAGGAGATCGCCACGGAACTCGGGGTCAGCAGGCAGGCCGTGCACAAGAAGTACGGGAGGCATTGATGTTCGAGCGGTTCACGAACGACGCCCGAGCCGTGGTGCGGGGGGCGGTGGAGCATGCCGAGGGCGCGCGGGCACAGACCGTCGACGTCGAGCACCTGCTGCTCGCCCTGCTGGACCGGGAGGGCAGTCGCGCCTCCTTCGCGCTGTCGGCGCTCGGGGCCGGCGGGAGCAAGGACTCGGTACGCAGGTCCCTGGCCCAGGCGCGCCGCCGTGCCGGTCTGTCACGGGCCGAGACCGACGCGCTGGCCGGGCTGGGGATCGACGTCTCGGAGATCGTCGCCCGGGTGGAGGAGACGCACGGCGTCGGCGCGATGTCCAGGGACCGGAAGGACAGGCGTTGGTGGTCCGGGCACCGCAGCTTCAGCCGGGGCGCCAAGGAGGTGCTGGAGAAGGCCCTGCGGGTCGCCGTCGCCCGGCGCGACCGGCACATCGGAGACGAGCACATCCTGCTCGCCCTGACCCTTCGGCCCGGTGTGCCGGCCGAGGTGCTCGCCGACCACGGCGTGACCCACGAGTCGCTGACCAGAGTGCTGGGCGGCGGCACGGGGGAGGAGGCCTGCGCCTGATACGCGCCGCGTCCCCGGCGAGGCGCCAGTGGCGGTGCGCCGGGGACGCCGCGCCGGGGCTCAGGTCTTCGGCTTCCGCAGTATCACCCCGATGTGCGCCGCCGCCGTGGACAACTGACGGCGGGCGTCGCGGAGCTGCTCGGGCGTGACGCCGTGGTCCCGCGCCGCGTCGCGGATGTCGTCCCGGAAGCGGTCGAGCAGCCGGTCCAGATCGCGGGCCGGGTCGCCGGTGGAGTCCGTGGCGTCCTCGTGGGCCCAGGCCGGGGTGTAACCGGCCGGGAAGTCCTCGGGGGTGGCGGAGTACTCGGGGGTGGCGGAGGGCGCGGGCCGCTCCGTCCGGGGGGCGGTCGGATCAGTGCGGCCGAAGCCCCAGTCCTTCCCGAACTCCCTGCCGAAGTCCTTCCCGAACTCGCCGACCTCCTTGGCCAGTTCGCTCAGGCCCTCGCGCAGCCCCGTCGGCCAGTCGCCCCGCGAGAAGTGGTCCTGCACCTGCTCCTGGACCCGCTGGGCGATGCGCTGCACCTCCTCCTGCGCCTGGGCCCGGGCCCGCTCCTGCGCCTCCTTGGCCTGGTGCCGGGCCCGCTGGGCCTCCTCGCGGGCGCGGCGGCTCTCGTCCTTGGCCCGCCGGGCCTGCTCCTTCCACTCCTGCTTGACCCGCCGCATCTCCTCCTTGGCGGCGCGCCAGGCCTCCTTCTCGTCGGAGTCCGCGGCGTCGGTGGCGGACCCGTTTCCCGGGCCGTGCGCTGCGGCGCCGGGGCCCCGGCGGGCCGCGCCGGCCGCCGCCCGCATCTCACGGCGCAGATCGCCCGCCGCGCCCCGCACGTCGGCCTGGATCTCGGCGGCGAGCTCGGCGACCGACTCCCGGATCTCCAGCTCCAGGTCGGCCAGCTCGCCACTGCGTCCGGACAGCTCGGCACGGCCGGCGTCGGTGATGGCGTACACCTTGCGGCCGCCCTCGGTGGTGTGGGTGACCAGGCCCTCGGCCTCCAGCTTGGCCAGGCGCGGGTACACCGTGCCCGCCGACGGGGCGTACAGGCCCTGGAAGCGCTCTTCGAGGAGCCGGATCACCTCGTAGCCGTGGCGCGGGGCCTCGTCCAGGAGCTTGAGGAGGTAGAGGCGGAGGCGGCCGTGGGCGAAGACGGGGGGCATGTCAGAGCACCTTCTTGTCGGTCGTGCCGCCGGCCGGGGCGCCGGTGGCGCCGTGGTCCCGGCCGGAAGCGGAATTGTCCCCCGGTTCGCTCTGCGCGTCGTCCGCCGGACCGGTGTCCGCCGGCTCCCGCTCCCACGGCGTGTCCTCCGCCGCGGGACGGCGCAGCAGGGCGATCGAGCCGGAGACCGTCGTCGCCTTCAGCCTGCCGTTGCCCTCGCCGAGCCGGCCGGTGATCCGCTTGGCCCCCCACTGGCCGGCCACCCGCAGGTTCTCGAAGGCGTTGGAGACGGTGCCGCTGGCCGTGTTCGCCTCCACCTGCGTGTCGGCCGGCTGGGGCAGCCGGACGGCGATCTCGCCGGAGACGCTGGTCACGCTGATGTCGGTGGGCCCACCGGCCGCGGCCAGGTCGACGATCATCGAACCGCTCACCGAGTCGGCCCGGACCGAGGAGCCCGCCTCCACCACCGTCAGGTCCCCGGAGAGGGAGGTGAACCGCAGGTCGCCGGAGAGGGCCTGCGCCTCCACGCTCCCGGAGACGGTGTCCGCGCGGACGGGGCCCGCGAGGCCCACCAGTGTGGTGTCCCCGGTGACGCCCTTCAGCTCGGCGCGTCCCTCGATCCCGGAGACCACGGCCGCCGCGCTCACCACGCCGACCTCCACCCGCGTGTGCGTGGGGACGGCCAGGGAGACCACCGCGCTGCGGCGCCAGCCCTTGCGGTCGAGCCACTTGAGGAAGCCCTTCCAGGGCAGGTCGTCGTAGGCCACCGTGAGTATGCCGTCCTGGTGGGTCACGACCAGGGGTGGTCCCTCGATCTCGGAGACCTGCAGCCGGGCGGAACCCTCGTTCGTGCCCACCACGTTCACCGTTCCGTTGACGATGCGGACGTGGAGCTCGCTCACGGATTCGTCGAAGGTGAGCTTCCCGGGCTCGGCGACGGACCACTCGGACATGGTGGAGACCTCCTCGACCGAACGCGCCATATCGCGTCCCTCACGATTCACGATATATCGCGGGCTTCGAAAGTCAAGACACCTTTGCCCCGATGTATCGATGTGTAGATATGTCGACCTAGGGTCCGTGCCTCTCCCGGTTCCGGCGCCCTGCTGCTATCGGCCCGCCACCCCGAGCGGCCCCCGGCGCCCCCAGGGGGCACCAACAGCGTCCCCTGGGGCGCTGGGTGTGTCCGCTCCGCGCGGAGGCCTACGTGTCCGGCTCCGCGCGCGTTCGGGTCGTCGGTGGCGGTACCGGCGTACCGCCGCTCCGTGCCGCGGGGGGACCTACTCGTCGTCCTCGTCGTCCAGCCGCGCCAGCCACGTCGCCAGCCGCTCCACCGGCACCTCGAAGTCCGGGTTCAGGTCGACGAAGGTCCGCAGCTGCTCGGCGAGCCACTCGAAGGTGACCTCCTCCTCGCCGCGCCGCTTCTCCAGTTCCTCGATGCCGCGGTCGGTGAAGTACAACGTGCTCTCCGTCGGATGGTCGGCCGGGTCGGCCTGGTCGGCCTGGTCGGCCGGTTCGGACAAGGGGGCGGATTCCGTGGGAACCCCTGCTCCCAGGATAGGTGCGGCCCGTACCCGGGCCGCACGGCCCGGGTACGGGCGGCGGAACGCCGGAGGGCCCGGTCACCGTACCGACGGTGACCGGGCCCTCCGCACGTGAGGCCGGATCGAGGGCTTACGCCTCGAACACCTCACGCACCAGCTGCTCCTGTTCGGCCTGGTGCCGCTTGGCGGAGCCGACGGCCGGGGACGAGCTGTGCGGGCGCGAGATGCGACGCAGCCGCTCGCCGTGCGGGACGTCGGCGCCGACCGCCAGGTCCAGGTGGTCGATCAGGTTGAGCGCGATGAACGGCCAGGCACCCTGGTTCGCCGGCTCCTCCTGGGCCCACAGGTACTTCTCGGCGTTCGGGTACTTGGCGATCTCCGCCTGGAGCTCGGCACCCGGCAGCGGGTACAGGCGCTCGATGCGGATGATGGCCGTGTCCGTCACACCGCGCTTCTTCCGCTCGGCGTCGAGGTCGTAGTAGACCTTGCCGGCGGTGAAGACGACCTTCTTCACCGCGGACGCCTCGACCGAGTCGTCGCCGATGACCGGGCGGAACTGGCCCGTCGTGAACTCCTCCGCCTTCGAGGCCGCGGCCTTCAGGCGCAGCATCGACTTCGGGGTGAAGACGACCAGCGGCTTGTGGTGCGGGTTGTGCACCTGCCACCGCAGGAGGTGGAAGTAGTTCGACGGCAGGGTCGGCATCGCGACCGTCATGTTGTTCTGCGCGCAGAGCTGCAGGAACCGCTCCGGGCGGGCCGAGGAGTGGTCCGGGCCCTGGCCCTCGTAGCCGTGGGGGAGGAGCAGGACCACGCCGGAGGTCTGGTTCCACTTCTGCTCGGCCGACGAGATGAACTCGTCCACGACCGTCTGGGCGCCGTTGACGAAGTCGCCGAACTGCGCCTCCCACATCACCAGCGCGTCCGGGCGGGCCAGCGAGTAGCCGTACTCGAAGCCCATCGCCGCGTACTCGGAGAGCAGGGAGTTGTAGACGTTGTACCGGGCCTGGTCCTCGGACAGGTACAGCAGCGGCGTGAACTCGTCGCCCGTCTCGCGGTCGATGACGACCGCGTGGCGCTGGCCGAAGGTGCCGCGCTGCGAGTCCTGGCCCGCCAGGCGGACCGGCACGCCCTCCAGGAGGAGGGAGCCGACGGCGAGGGTCTCGCCCATGCCCCAGTCGATCGTGCCGTCCTCGACCATCGCCGCGCGGCGCTGGAGCTGCGGCAGCAGACGCGGGTGGATGGTGACGTGGTCGGGGATGTTGACCTGGGACTCGGCGATCCGCTTGACGGTCTCGGCGCTGACCGCGGTGTTCACGGCCACCGGGAACTCGGCCTGCGGGTCCGAGGGCTCCGCGGCGGACGGCTGGGAGACGGCCTCGCGGACCTCGGTGAAGACCTTCTCCAGCTGGCCCTGGTAGTCCTGCAGCGCCTGCTCGGCCTCTTCCAGGGTGATGTCGCCGCGACCGATGAGGGACTCGGTGTAGAGCTTGCGCACCGAGCGCTTCTTGTCGATCAGGTCGTACATCAGCGGCTGCGTGAAGGCCGGGTTGTCCGACTCGTTGTGACCGCGGCGGCGGTAGCAGATGAGGTCGATCACCACGTCCTTGTTGAACGCCTGGCGGAACTCGAAGGCGAGCCGCGCGACGCGGACCACGGCCTCCGGGTCGTCGCCGTTCACGTGGAAGATCGGGGCCTCGATCATGCGGGCCACGTCGGTGGCGTACATGGAGGAGCGCGAGGACTCCGGGGCGGCGGTGAAGCCGACCTGGTTGTTGATGACGACGTGGACCGTGCCGCCGGTGCGGTAGCCGCGCAGCTGCGACATGTTCAGGGTCTCGGCCACCACGCCCTGGCCCGCGAAGGCCGCGTCGCCGTGGATCGCCACCGGCAGGACGGTGAAGTCCGTGCCGCCCTTGTTGATGATGTCCTGCTTGGCGCGGGCGACGCCCTCCAGGACCGGGTCGACCGCCTCCAGGTGCGAGGGGTTGGCGACCAGCGAGACCTTGATCTGCTCGCCGTCGAGGCCGGTGAAGGTGCCCTCGGCGCCCAGGTGGTACTTCACGTCACCGGAGCCGTGCATCGACTTCGGGTCGAGGTTGCCCTCGAACTCGCGGAAGATCTGCGCGTACGACTTGCCGACCACGTTGGCCAGCACGTTCAGCCGGCCGCGGTGGGCCATGCCGATGACGACCTCGTCCAGGCGGGACTCGGCCGCCGAGTCGATGACCGCGTCCAGCAGCGGGATGACGGACTCGCCGCCCTCCAGGGAGAAGCGCTTCTGGCCGACGTACTTGGTCTGCAGGAACGTCTCGAACGCCTCGGCGGCGTTCAGGCGGCGCAGGATGCGCAGCTGCTCCTCGCGCTCCGGCTTGGTGTGCGAGCGCTCGATGCGGTCCTGGATCCACTTGCGCTGCTTCGGATCCTGGATGTGCATGAACTCGACGCCGGTGGTGCGGCAGTACGAGTCGCGCAGCACGCCGAGGATGTCGCGCAGCTTCATCAGGGACTTGCCGGCGAAGCCGCCGACCGCGAACTCGCGCTCCAGGTCCCACAGCGTGAGCCCGTGCTCGGTGATGTCCAGGTCGGGGTGCTTGCGCTGCTGGTACTCCAGCGGGTCGGTGTCGGCCATGACGTGGCCGCGGACCCGGTAGGAGTGGATCAGCTCGAAGACGCGGGCGGCCTTGGTGACGTCGTCGTCGTGCGAGGCGTCGATGTCCTTGAGCCAGCGGACCGGCTCGTAGGGGATGCGCAGCGCCTTGAAGATGTCGTCGTAGAAGCCGTTCTCACCCAGGAGCAGGTTGGCGACCTGGCGCAGGAACTCGCCGGAGGCGGCGCCCTGGATGACCCGGTGGTCGTAGGTCGACGTGAGCGTCATGACCTTCGAGATGCCGAGCTTGTTCAGGGTGTCCTGGCTGGTGCCCTGGAACTCCGCCGGATAGTCCATGGAGCCGACGCCCATGATGACCGACTGGCCGGGCATCAGGCGCGGCACCGAGTGGACGGTGCCGAGGCCGCCCGGGTTGGTCAGGGAGACCGTGACGCCGGTGAAGTCGTCCATCGTCAGCTTGCCCTCGCGGGCGCGGCGGACGATGTCCTCGTAGGCCTGCCAGAACTCGAAGAAGTTCAGCGTCTCGGCCTTCTTGATCGCCGCGACGACCAGCTGGCGGTCGCCGTTGGGCTTGACCAGGTCGATGGCGAGGCCGAGGTTGACGTGCGCCGGCTTGACGAGGGTCGGCTTGCCGTCCTTCTCGCCGAACGAGTAGTTCATCGACGGCATGGCCTTGATGGCCTGCACCATCGCGTAGCCGATCAGGTGCGTGAAGGAGATCTTCCCGCCCCGGGCGCGCTTGAGGTGGTTGTTGATGACGATGCGGTTGTCGAACAGCAGCTTCACCGGGACCGCGCGCACGGACGTGGCCGTGGGCAGCTCCAGCGAGGCGTTCATGTTCTTCGCGACCGCGGCGGCCGGGCCGCGCAGCGTCACCAGCTCGGGGCCCTCGGGGGCGGCGGCGTCCTTGGCGGGCGCGGCGGCCTTCGCCTGCGGCTGGGCGGCGGGCTTGGCCGCCGGCTGCGGGGCCGGAGCCGCGGGAGCCGCCGGGGCGGCGGCCGCGGGCTGTGCGGCCGGCTTCGCGGGGGCGGGCGGCTGGGGGGCCGCCGGCGCCTGGGCCGGCGGCGTGGCCGGGGCGGGAGCCTGCGCCTGCGGGGCCGGGGCGGCCTGCGGGGCGCCGGCGGCGTCCGTGCCCGTGGCACCGGGGGCCGCCTGGGCGGCGGGCGCCCCCGGCTTGTAGTCGGCGAAGAAGTCCCACCAGGCTCGGTCCACGGAGTTCGGGTCCTGGAGGTACTGCTGATAGATCTCGTCGACGAGCCACTCGTTGGCACCGAACGCGGCAGCGGGGTTCTTGCCCGCTTGGTCGGTGTCGGTCGAGATGCTCGAGTTACTGGGGGACTGTGGCGACACGGCGAGAACCGCCCTCTTCCGCTTCACAAGATGGTGGACAGCGGGAATCAAGGCTACGCCTCCCGGACCCGGAAGGTCAGACCGGGCCCGTTCATCGTCGTGTAAGTCACACTGCGGGCCGTGTTTCGGCGCTGGAAATGGCGGGAAACAAGCGAGGTTCCGTTGCGCGCGGGTTACGCCCGGGTACGGGAGGCCGGGGCCCGGCGCGGAGAAAACGCGGGCCTGTGCCTGATCACACGTGTCCGCCAGCGCGGACATCAATGGATCTTGGCGCTCCGTTTCGAACCCTACGTCAACTCGACGTCGATGACAGGCCCGGAAGAGTGATGAGAATGCGGCAGCCCCGCTCGGATTCGGCCACACCGATCCGGCCGCCGTGCAGATCCACCGCCCAGCGGGCGATCGCCAGGCCGAGTCCGGTGCCGCCGTCGCTGCCCGGGCCGTGCGGCCGGGAGACCGAACCCCGGTTGAACCGCTCGAAGACCCGGCGCCACTCCGACCGCGGAATGCCCGGACCCTCGTCCAGGACCTCCAGCTCGAGGGACTCGGGCAGCTCCCCGCGGCGCGCCCTGACCGTCACCCGGCCGTGCGGCGGGCTGTGCTTGACCGCGTTGTCGATGAGGTTGGCGACCACCTGGTGGATGCGTTCGGGATCCGCGTGCGCGGTCAGGTCCGCCGGGAAGACGTCGAGGGCCAGGTGGACGTCGGTGCGGGTGTGACTGCCGGAGCCGGAGGCGATGCCCGCGCGCGCCGACGCGACCATGTTGGCCTCCTTCAGCACGCCCGAGAGGTACGGCCACACCTCGAAGCGCCGCTTGCGCAGCGGTATGACGCCGTTGTCCAGGCGGGAGAGGTCCAGCAGCGTCTCCACCAGCCGGCCCAGCCGCTCGGTCTGCCCGAGTGCCGTGCGCATGGTCTCCGGGTCGGCCTCGGTGACCCCGTCGACGATGTTCTCCAGCACCGCGCGCAGGCCCGCGATGGGGGTGCGCAGCTCGTGCGAGACGTTCGCCACCAGCTCCTTGCGCTGGAGGTCCTGGGCCTCCAAGTCGTCCGCCATGCGGTTGATGGTGACGGCGAGGTCGCCCAGCTCGTCGCGGCGGTTCTCGCGCACCCGGCGCGTGTAGTCACCGTGCGAGATGGACCGGGCCACGGCGTTCATCTCGTCCAGCGGCGCGGTCAGCGAGTGGGCCACGAACTGCGTGATCAGCAGCGTGGCGATCATCGAGAAGACCGTGATGAAGCGCAGCTCCGTCTTGGTGTGCACCGCTATCACCGACAACCCGGTGGTGATCAGCACCGACGTGACGACCAGCGCGCCCAGCTTGGTCTTGATCGAGAACGGGCGTACGCCGCCCCAGGGCCCCCCGGGGTTCCTCCGTGCGGCCTCCCGCCCCTCGCTCATGGCGTCGGTGTCTCCAGGGCGTAGCCCACGCCGTGCACCGTGCGGATGCGCTCGGCGCCGATCTTCCGGCGCAGCGCCTTGATGTGGCTGTCGACGGTCCGGGTGCCGGAGGCGTCCGCCCAGTCCCACACCTCGGCCAGCAGCTGCTCGCGGGAGAGCACCGCGCGCGGGGTGTTCGCCAGGCACACCAGGAGGTCGAACTCGGTGGGGGTGAGGTGGACGTCCTCGCTGCGCACCCGCACCCGGCGCTGCGCGTGGTCGATCTCCAGCTCGCCGAGGCGCAGGATGCCGCTGCGCGGCGTCGAGGCGGCCACGACGGCCCGCTCCACCCGGCGCAGCAGGACGTGCACGCGCGCGGCCAGCTCACGCATCGAGAACGGCTTCGTCATGTAGTCGTCGGCGCCGACGCCGAGCCCGACCAGCATGTCCGTCTCGTCGTCACGCGCGGTGAGCATCAGCACCGGCACCGGGCGCTGGGCCTGCACCCGGCGGCAGACCTCCAGGCCGTCGAAGCCGGGCAGCATGATGTCGAGGATCAGCAGGTCGGGCTGCCAGGCCTCGGCCGTGTCGACGGCGGCCGGGCCGTCGCCCGCCGTTTGCACCAGGAATCCCTCGGCGCGCAGGCGGGTCGCGATGGCGTCCACGATCGTCTGGTCGTCCTCGACCACCAGCACCCGGCGCTGGGCGCCCTGGGTGGCCGTCGCCGTGCCGTTGTGGGAGGTCTGTGTCTGCTCCATCGCCCGCCCCTGAGGTGTGCTTAGCCGGAATCAGTGGGGTGATTCCTCGTCTGCGCATAACTGCGATCGACGCTTGAACGACCGCGTCAGGGCAGCAGCGTACGGGGAGTCGCCGCGCCTTTGCTATCCAGGCCCGACGCCGATGTGGACGACGTCCGGAACGCCCCGGGCAACGGGGATCTCTTCGGTACGCACCTGCTGGAACCCGGCATTACGCAAGGTTTCTTCGAATTCCGGAGAGGGCTGTGCGGACCATACGGCGAGCACCCCGCCCGGCCTCAACACCCGTGCGCAGCCCGCCAGTCCGGCCGGCGCGTACAGTCCGTCGTTGCCCTCGGTGACGGTCCAGCCGGGGCCGTTGTCGATGTCGAGGCAGAGCGCGTCGTACGTGTCGGAAGTCTCATTGACGTACGTCACCAGATCCGCTTCCACGATCCGCGTGCGCGGGTCCGCCAGCGCCTCGGCGGACAGCGCGGCCAGCGGTCCGTCGCGGTGCCAGTCGATGACGGCGCGCTCGCGTTCGACGACCGCGATCCGTCCCCAGCGGGGGTCGGTCGCCGCGTGTGCGAGCGAGAAGCCGACACCGAGCCCGCCGATCAGCAGGTGCGGCGCGGTCCGCCCGCCGGAGGAGCCGAGCGCCTCGGCCGCCGCGTCGACCAGCCGCCGCTCCGAGCGCCCGTCGGAGGTGTCCATCAGGAAGCAGCCGTTCGCGATGATCTGGAGCAGCGCCCCGTGCCGGCGCAGGACGACCTCGCCGTGCGGGCCCTCGCGACGGTCCAGCACCTCGGGGATGTCGTACGAGTCGTGGGAAGTGATGGGCATCGGCCCATCCTGGCAGGGAATGCCGGGCCGTTGGGCGGTGCTCCTGGCAAGGGGGTGCGTGGCACCGGTATGTAGAGCCCCCTGGGGCCGTCGCGGCCTCCGCCCTTGATCGCTCAGAGCGAACACGCTGTGGGGAACAATCGGGGACTCTCTTTCATTGAGTCGATGTAACTCAACTTGACTGCCGAAGGGGAGATCATGGCTGCTGAGTCCGCCGCCTTCACACCGCTCACCCTGCCCGTGCTGCCGCTCGACGACGAAGTGGTCCTGCCCGGAATGGTCGTCCCCCTGGACCTGAGCGACACCGAGGTACGGGCCGCCGTGGAGGCCGCCCAGGCCGCCGCCAGGACCGAGCCCGGCAAGCCCCGCGTCCTCCTCGTCCCGCGCATCGACGGCACCCACGCCGCCACCGGCGTCCTCGGCACGGTCGAGCAGGTCGGCAGGCTGGCCGACGGCGACCCGGGCGCCCTCATCCGCGGCCGCGACCGTGTGCGGATCGGCGCCGGCACCACCGGCCCCGGCGCCGCACTGTGGGTCGAGGGCACGCGGATCGACGAGACCGTGCCCGAGCCACTGCCGGGCCAGGTCACCGAACTCGTCAAGGAGTACAAGGCGCTCGCCACCGCCTGGCTGCGCAAGCGCGGCGCCTGGCAGGTCGTGGACCGCGTGCAGGCCATCGACGACGTCTCCGCGCTCGCCGACAACTCCGGCTACTCGCCCTTCCTCACCACCGAGCAGAAGGTCGCGCTGCTGGAGACCACCGACCCGGTCGCCCGCCTGAAGCTCGCGACCCAGCAGCTGCGCGACCACCTCGCCGAGCAGGAGGTCGCCGAGACCATCGCCAAGGACGTCCAGGAGGGCGTCGACAAGCAGCAGCGGGAGTTCCTGCTGCGCCGCCAGCTCGAGGCCGTACGCAAGGAGCTGCGCGAACTCAACGGCGAGGCGGGCAAGGACCCCGCCGAGGAGTCGGACGACTACCGCGCCCGCGTCGAGGCCGCCGACCTGCCCGAGAAGGTCCGCGAGGCGGCGCTCAAGGAGGTCGACAAGCTGGAGCGGTCCTCCGACCAGTCGCCCGAGGGCTCCTGGATCCGCACCTGGCTCGACACCGTCCTCGAACTCCCGTGGAACGTCCGCACCGAGGACGCCTACGACATCCAGGGGGCCCGGACCGTGCTGGACGCCGAGCACGCGGGCCTGGAGGACGTCAAGGAGCGGATCACCGAGTACCTGGCGGTGCGCAAGCGGCGCAGCGACCGGGGTCTCGGCGTCGTCGGCGGGCGGCGCGGCGGTGCCGTCCTGGCCCTGGTGGGCCCGCCCGGTGTGGGCAAGACCAGCCTGGGCGAGTCCGTCGCCCACGCGATGGGCCGCAAGTTCGTCCGCGTCGCCCTCGGCGGTGTCCGGGACGAGGCCGAGATCCGCGGCCACCGGCGCACCTACGTCGGCGCGCTGCCCGGCCGGATCGTCCGCGCGATCAAGGAGGCGGGCTCGATGAACCCGGTCGTCCTCCTCGACGAGATCGACAAGGTGGGCTCCGACTTCCGGGGCGACCCGGCCGCGGCCCTGCTCGAAGTCCTCGACCCGGCCCAGAACCACACCTTCCGGGACCACTACCTGGAGGTCGAACTCGACCTGTCCGACGTCGTCTTCCTGGCCACCGCCAACGTCCTGGAGGCCATCCCGGAGGCCCTGCGCGACCGCATGGAGCTGGTCCGCCTCGACGGGTACACCGAGGACGAGAAGGTCGTCATCGCCCGCGACCACCTGGTCCCGCGCCAGCTGGAGCGGGCCGGCCTGGACGGGGACGAGGTCACGATCGACGAGAGCGCGCTGCGCAAGCTGGCCGGTGAGTACACGCGCGAGGCGGGCGTGCGCACCCTGGAGCGGTCGATCGCCCGGCTGCTGCGCAAGGTGGCGGCCCAGCACGAACTGGGCGAGCGGGAGCTGCCCTTCACGGTCACCGACGGCGAGCTGCGCGGTCTGATCGGCCGGCCGCACCACGTGCCCGAGTCCGCCCAGGACCCGGCCGAGCGGCGCACCTCGGTGCCGGGCGTGGCCACGGGCCTCGCGGTCACCGGCGCGGGCGGCGACGTCCTGTACGTGGAGGCGTCCCTCGCCGACCCGGAGACGGGCGCGGCGGGCCTGACCCTGACCGGTCAGCTGGGCGACGTGATGAAGGAGTCGGCGCAGATCGCGCTGAGCTTCCTGCGCAGCCACGGTGCCGAGCTGGAGCTTCCGGTGGCCGACCTGAAGGACCGGGGCGTGCACATCCACTTCCCGGCGGGCGCGGTTCCCAAGGACGGTCCCAGCGCCGGCATCACGATGACGACGGCGCTGGCGTCGCTGCTCTCGGGCCGGCTGGTCCGCACGGACGTGGCGATGACCGGCGAGGTGTCGCTGACCGGCCGCGTGCTGCCGATCGGCGGGGTCAAGCAGAAGCTGCTCGCGGCGCACCGGGCGGGCGTCACCACGGTGATCATCCCCAAGCGCAACGAGCCCGACCTGGACGACGTCCCGGCGGAGGTGCTGGACAAGCTGGACGTCCACGCCGTCACCGACGTCCGCCAGGTCCTGGAACTGGCGCTCGCACCGGCGACGAACGGTGCGCGGCCGGAGGTTCCGGTCGCGGCGTGACGGACGCGGACCGGAAGGCGGGGCCCGGCTACCCGTACGGGAAGCCGGGCCCCGCCCCTGTGCCGGTCAGCCGTTGGCGAGCGCCCGGACGCGGTCCAGGGCGCCGTTGAACTTGTTGTGGTCGCCGACCGTCGGGCCGGACGAGGTGTACTGCCACATCGTGTAGTACCCCCAGCCCGCCGGCAGGGTGCCCACCGTCGAGGCGTAGCGGGCGATCCACAGCGGGTTGTACGCGGCGAAGCCGCCGTAGTTGCCGGTGCACTGGGTCCACCAGCTGGTGGCCGTGTAGATCACGGCGTCACGGCCGGTGCGCGCCTTGTAGGTGTTCAGGAAGTCGCGGATCCAGGCCACCATCTGACTCTGCGTCTTGCCGTAGCAGGCGGCCCCGTACGGGTTCCACTCGATGTCCAGCGCGCCCGGCAGCGTCTTGCCGTCGCGCGACCAGCCGCCGCCGTGGTCGACGAAGTGGTGGGCCTGGGCGGCACCGCTGGTGGTGTCCGGGGTGGCGAAGTGGTAGGCGCCGCGGATCATGCCGACGTTGTACGAGCCGTTGTACTGCTGGGCGAAGTAGGGGTTCGTGTAGTACGTCCCCTCGGTGGCCTTCACGTAGGCCCACTTGACCCCGCTGTTCCACAGGGTCGTCCAGGCGACGTTGCCCTGGTGGCTGGAGACGTCGACGCCCTCCGTCTGGGTGGCGTCACCCGGGACGGGGGTGCCGCCCCGGCCGTCGTGCTCCACGACGCCCATGCCCATGTGGGCGGAGCCGCGGGGCGGGGTGTCGGCGGTCGAGGAGGAGTGGGCGGGGAGGGTGAACACGAGGGAGAACGCGGCGAGCAGGACCCCGGAGACGGCGAGGCGCCGCCCGCGGGCCGATCCGGATCTGTGCACGAGCATGACGTGCCTCCGATGGCTCGGTGGTGCTCGGTGGGGGCTGCGTGAACGGGAACCCCTGGCATGGCGTGCGCATGCCAGCCAGGGTTTCCGGTGAAGACGCTACGCACGTAGAACGGCGGGTGGGAAGAGGGGCCGGAAGCCGCCGTTGGTCTAAGCCTGCGAAATACTTGCCGAGCTGCGGTGATGGCGGACCGTGGCGGAAACTTTCAGGAACGGGAAAACCATGGCAGGGACTGACGTGCACGAAGACGGGAACGGCGACGGTCGCGGAGTCGGATCCGACGTGTCCGGTAGTGGTGTGAACCAACCGGAGTTCCTGGCCCTGGAGCGGGAGCTGACGGTCCTGCTCCGGCGGGCCCGGGCCAACCAGGGCGAGATGGCCCGCGAGGTCCACCCCGACCTGGAGTCGTCCGCGTACGGCCTCCTCGTGCGGCTCGGCGAGTACGGCGGGCAGCGGGCCACCGAGCTCGCCGCCTACATCGGTGTCGGCAAGGCGACCATGTCCCGCCAGTTGCGCGCCCTGGAGCAACTCGGCCTCGTCGCACGCGAGCCCGACCCCGCCGACGGCCGAGCCTGGCTGATCACCCTGACCCCGGAGGGCCAGGAACGCGTCGGCCGCGTACGGGAGGCCCGCCGTGCCCGCTACGCCCGGCGGCTGGCCGGCTGGGACCCGCGCGAGGTGACGGAGCTGGCCCGGCTGCTGCACGAGCTGAACCGGGGGATGGAGAAGTGAGCCGTGACCGGCCGGCTCAGAGCTCCGCGTAGACCACCGTCGCGTCGTCGTGCGTCTTGCCCCGGCCCAGGAACGACCGGGATCCCGCCGCGTCCGCGCGTTCCAGCTCCCGCACCCGGTCCACCAGGGACCGCGCGCCCTCCTTGCGGACCAGCGTGAGGCAGTCCGCCCAGCCGCCCTCCCGGAACGTCTCCACCCACCGCGCGGCCCCGTCCGTCAGCGCCACCATCCCGCGCACCCCCGCGCGCGGCAGCGTCCCGGTCACCGCCCGCGCCGCCACCGCCGGGTCGGCCGCGGCCGTGAAGAAGCCGCCCTCCCTGTTGCGGAGACGGGCGTCGACGAGCGCGTCCGTGGCGAGGGCCGAGCGGGGCAGCCGGGCCAGCCGGTCGTCCAGGACGGCCGTGACCGAGCCGTCCGGGGCCTCCACCAGCAGGGCCGAGTCGGACAGGACCAGGTACTCGACGGTGGAGGGGGACCACCGCGCCAGGACCACGGTTGCCTGCGGTGTCCGCGGGTGAGAAAGGTCACAGGTTTCCACGTGTGCGGCCGAGGTACGAGCGATGGCGCGGGACAGGACGTCGGCGAGGGGAACATCCGGGAGTGAAACGGTCAGTTCGGTCAGGGCTCCGCCGAGGCGCGCCGTGAACCACGGCACGGAATGGAGGCAACCCGTCCCGCTCCGGGGCGGCGTCACGCCGTCCAGCACGACGAGCGCACCGCCCTGCCCCGAGGCCGGTAGTCCGACGCTCGCGAAGTCCTCGTTGGGGTGGTCGGCCAGGCCAGGTTCACAGACGAGTTCCGTGCGCATCCGGCCAGTCTGCACGAGCCCTTCACGGCCTTCGCAAAAGGCCTGCTCCGTTCCCGGAATCCGTGCAGCGGTGCAGGTCAGGCGCCGGATTTGGGTCGGAATTCCACTCTCCGGCAACGCGTGGCGGCACATAGTGCCACCGCCCGTCGCCAACGTCCAACCGACGCGCCGCACAGGCCCGTCACCCGAGCCGCGCGAACTTGCTCCCCAACTCCCCTCCGGGGTTCACTCCTTCGGGTGGCGGGTCAGATGATGCGCGCCCACCGGCCACGGGCACTGGGAAGGTCGGGAACCGGTCGGGGCCTGCCCTGCTCTCGCGGCCTCCCCGCCCGATGCGCGGTCGACGGCGGGGGGAGCGGCCCAGAGCTCGACGGAGGGCGCGTGCGCCGACCGGCCAGTTGACGGAGCGCCACCCGGGCCCCCGGGTACACGAGTCAGGAATGCGAGCACCGGTGCAGAAGACGCGGCCTCGTCGCACAGGCAAGCAGACGGCCCCCGAGGGGAACGCGGAGCGGACCCCCGGCACCTCCACCCCGGCGCCGTCGGCGGCTCCCGTCGGCAAGGGCCGCCCCACCCACGTACGGAACCGCCTGATCGTCGCCGTGGCGGTCGTCGCCGTCGCCATCGCCGGAGCGGGCGCGCCCTCGGTCGTCGCCGCCTCCGGGCAACTCCACGACTCCCAGGAACTGGTGACGCTCGCCGAGCAGACCCAGGGCGCGCTGACCCTCGCCCACTCCCTCGCCGACGAGCGGGACGAGGTCACCCCGTACATCGCCGCCGGCCGCCCCAAGTCCAAGGCGCCCTCCGAGCAGCGCAGTGCCCGCGTCGACCGGCAGGTGGAGGAGCTGCGCGCCGACGCCGACACGCCCTCCTCCCTGCGCGAGGACCTGGACGCCGTCGCGGCGCTGCGCCGGGCCGCCCTCACCGGCAAGAGCACCGCCCTGGAAGCCCACGAGGCCTACTCCGAGGCGATCACCGAACTCCACGCCCTGGCCGAGGAGCTCGCCGAGCGGATGCCGCCCCGCGCGGGCGCCGGCGCCCACGCCCTCGCCGAGCTGGACACCGCCGTCCAGCAGGCGGCCGCCACCCGCGGCCTGCTGCTCGCCGCCCTCGGCGTACCGAGCCGCACGGAGACCGTCTTCGACCCGGTCACGGGCCTGCCGACCGAGTCCCGCACCTCCTCCGAGGCCGACGCCGAGCAGCGCGACGCGCTCGCCGCCGCCGCCCAGCAGGCCAGGGTGCGCTCCGACGCCGCCCTCGCCGACTTCCGCGACGGCGCGCCCAAGGAGGCGCGGGACAGCTTCGCCTCGACGGTCACCGGCCCCGAAGTCAACTCCGCCGAGAAGTACCTCGCCGGCCTGACGGACGAGCCGACCCTGTCCGACAGCGACCTCGGCACCAGCGCCAAGCGGCTGGACGCCGCGCTCTCCGCACGCGTCGACGCGATGCGCGGCGCCGAGTCCGCGCTGTACGACAAGCGCATCAAGTCCCTGGAGCGGCTGCGCGACGACGACGTCACCGCGCTGGAGATCCGCATCGCCGCCCTCGGCGCCCTGGTCCTGCTCGCCGTCGGCACGGCCACCGCCATGGCCCGCACCCTCACCCGCCCGCTCTCGGTGCTGCGGCGCGGCTCGGCCCGGCTCGCCGGCGCGGACGACCCGACGGCCCAGGAGCCCGTGGCCTTCACCGGCCGCAACGACGAGTTCGCCCAGGTCGTCCGCTCCGTCAACGCCCTGCACGCGCACGCCGCCGCACTCGCCGAGCGGGTCGCCACACTGGAGACCGACCGCAAGCACCTCGTCGGCCAGCGGCAGAAGATGGCCGACGCCCGCGAGGAACTGCGCGCCGAACTCGCCGAGTCCGCGGCGCAACTGGAGGTGGTGCGCAAGAGCATCGGCTCCACCTTCGTCAACCTCGCCCTGCGCACCCTCGGCCTGGTCGAACGGCAACTCGCGGTCATCGAGGGCCTGGAGGAGCGCGAGCAGGACCCGGACCGGCTCGCCACCCTGTTCAAGCTCGACCACTTCGCCACGGTCATGCGCCGGCACAGCGAGAACCTCCTCGTCCTCGCCGGCACCGAGCACGTCCAGCACAGCACCGGACCGGTGCCGCTGGTCGACGTGGTCCGGGCCGCGGTCAGCGAGATCGAGCGGTACGAGCGGGTGCGCATCGCCGCCCTGCCGCCGCACGCCCACGTCGCCGGGTTCGCGGCCGACGACCTCTCGCACCTGCTGGCCGAGCTGATGGAGAACGCCACCTCCTTCTCGCCGCCGGACCTGCCCGTCGAGGTCTCCGGCTGGCTGCTGGAGAACGGCGAGGTGATGCTCTCCGTCCAGGACGAGGGCATCGGCATGGCCACCGAGCGGCTCCAGCGGCTCAACGCCCGCCTCACCGACTTCGACCCGGAGGCGCCCTACGACCAGGAGAGCGAGGACGGTCTCGGTCTCGGCCTGTACGTGGTGGCCCGGCTCGCCCACCGGCACTCCGCGCGCGTACGGCTGCGGGAGCAGAAGCAGGGCGGTGTCGCGGCCGTCGTGGTCCTCCCGAGCACGATGCTCGCGGCGGCCCCGCCGACCGCCCTCGCCCCCACCGCGCCGATGGCCGAGGGCACGGGGACCTTCTCCCTGCCGGGCGCCGACGCGGAGGCCAACTCCAACGTCCTGCCCGGCCGCGCGGAGAAGGGCCGCCGACAGGACGCGGACCCGCTGGTGGCCTCAGCGGAACAGACCGTACGGCGCGCGGAGGCCGACGCGGCCGACGCGGCGGAGGGCGCGGAGACGCACGCGGCGGCCGCCGGGGACGGCGCGGCGACGGATCCGGTCCCGTCCCGGGCGCCGGAGCGGGCCGTAGAGCCCGCGGAGACCGACGCGGCGGGAGCAGCGGAGCGCACGGAGACGGCCGCGGCCACGATCTCGCCGGAGCCGGAGCCGGAGCCGGAGCCGGAGCCGGACGTGGACGCCGACGCGGAGCTCGCCCGGGAGCACGCACAGGAACCCGCCCCGACGCCCGACCGGCAGAAGCGGGCCCCCGAGGCCGGGAACACCTCCGGGCGCGATCTTCCCGACGACACCACGATGGCCCTCCTGCTGCCGGCCCGGACACCGGAGCCGACGCCCGCGCCGGAGCCGGAGCCGGAACCGGCGGAGGCCGCGCAGGAGCCCACCGCGGCCGAGCTCCCCGGACCCCGCCCCGCCGACGCCTACGCCATCGGCCCCGACGCGCACGACCGCACGCCGGACGAGGACGCGACGCGGAGCGGGGACACCGAGCCGGCCGAGGCCGTGACCGACAAGGGTCTGCCCAAGCGGACCCCGAAGCTCGCCACTCCCACCGCGGTACCGCGGCCGCGCACGTCGGGTTCCGTCGACGCCGAGGCACTCCGCCGCCGCCTGGGAGGGTTCCGCCGGGGGGCGGAGGCCGGCCGCCGGGACGTCGAGGCGGAGATCGCCGACCGGACGGCACAGCACGAGGCGCCGTCCACCGCAGCAGGCACGACCGAAGAAGCCACGGGGGGCACTGTCGAGGAGGCAAGCAGTTGACCGCTCCCAGTACCTTCGGACTCAGCAGTGAAGCCCGCAATCTCCACTGGCTGCTGACCAACCTGGTCGAGGAGGTGCCCGGCATCCTCTCCGTCGCGGTGGTCTCCTCCGACGGGCTGCTGCTGCTCTCCTCCGACCAGGCGAGCAACGAGGCGGCCCGAGAGGCCCAGACGGTGCGTCGCGCCGGACCGCGCGGCTCCGCCGCCGACCTCGCCACCGTCGTCTCCGGCGTGGGCAGCCTGACCGTCGGCGCCGCACGGCTGATGGACTTCGGCGGTGTGAAGCACACGATGGTCGCCATGGACGAGGGCAGCCTGTTCGTCATGTCGATCAGCGACGGCTCGCTGCTCGGCGTGCACGGCTCCGCGGACGCCGACATGAGCGTCATCGCGTACCACATGGCGCTGTTCGTCGGCCGCGCCGGCCACGTCCTGACCCCCGAGCTCCGCAGCGAGCTGCGGAAGTCCCTGGAGTCCGAGTCGACGGGGAGCACCCGATGAGCAGCAGCCCCAGGAAGCGGCCGAAGACCGCGAAGAACCTCCCCGTGCGCGGCGCCGACCGCAAGCCCGCCCGCGTACGCCCCTACTCGCTCACCGGCGGCCGCACCCGCTTCGGGCACGTCCTGCTCGTCGAGACGTTCGTCGGTGCCACGGCCGGCACGGCCGCGCTGGAAGCCGCCGAGGAGCGCAGGGAACTGACGAACGGTGGCCTCACCTCCCGCGTGATGCCGGAGATGCGGGCCATCGTCGAACTGTGCCGCCGTATGCGTACGGTGGCCGAGATCGCCGCGCTGCTGAAGATGCCGCTCGGCGTGGTCCGCGTGCTCCTCAGCGACCTCGCGGACCAGGGAAAGATCCGTGTGTACGGCACCGGAACCGGCCACGGCACGGGCCGCCCGGACCGCGCTCTGCTCGAAAGGGTGCTCAGTGGACTCCGTCGTCTCTGACGCCGCCTACGGCGTCACCCCGCTCGTCGACCCCGACGAGCCCCTGCATCCCTGGCAGACGGACCGCACCCGCGCGCCCATAGCCACGAAGATCGTGGTGGCGGGCGGATTCGGCGTCGGCAAGACCACCCTGGTCACCGCCGTCTCGGAGATCACGCCCCTGCAGACCGAGGCGCTGATGACCGAGGCGAGCGCGGAGACCGACGACCTCACCGCCACCCCGGGCAAGCTCACCACCACCGTGGCCATGGACTTCGGCCGCATCACGCTCGACGACGACCTGGTGCTCTACCTGTTCGGCACGCCGGGCCAGCAGCGGTTCTGGTTCATGTGGGACGACCTGGTGCGCGGCGCCATCGGCGCCGTCGTGATGGCCGACACCCGCCGCCTGAAGGACTGCTTCCCGGCACTGGACTACTTCGAGAGCTGCCAACTGCCGTACGTCGTCGCGGTGAACCACTTCGACGGCAGCGAGCTGTTCGAGGCGGAGGACGTGCGGGAGGCGTTGACGATCCCCGCGCACATACCTGTCATGATCATGGATGCGCGCCGCCGGATCTCGGTCATCGAGACCCTCTTGTCCCTCGTGGGCCACGCGCTCGACGAAACCCCCGAATAGCCCCTCCGAGTAGCCCCCCGAGCAGCCACCCCCCGAGTAGTCCCCGAGCAGTCCCCTAGGAGCGTCCCCCCGCATGCGGAAGATACTCGTCGTCGGAGCCGGGCAGTCCGGCCTCCAGCTCGCCCTCGGCCTCCAGTCGCACGGCTACGAGGTCACCCTGATGTCGAACAGGACCGCGGACGAGGTCCGCACCGGCCGGGTCATGTCGACGCAGTGCATGTTCCACACGGCACTCCAGCACGAGCGCGACCTTCAGCTGAACTTCTGGGAGTCGCAGGCCCCGAAGATCGAAGGGCTCGGTGTCTCCGTGGCGGCTCCCGGCTCCTTCGACCCGGGCCCGTCGCAGCGCGCCGTCGACTGGGTGGGCCGGCTCGACGGGTTCGCGCAGTCGGTCGACCAGCGGGTGAAGATGGCCGGCTGGATGGAGACCTTCGCGCAGCGCGGCGGCCAGCTGGTCATCCACGGCGCGGCGGTCGGCGACCTGGACTACTTCTCCCGCGCGTACGACCTCGTCCTCGTCTCGGCGGGCAAGGGCGAGCTGGTCCGGATGTTCGGCCGGGACGCCTCGCGCTCCCCGTACAGCGAGCCGCAGCGCGCCCTCGCGGTGGCCTACGTCCACGGACTGGGCCCGCGTCCGGAACATCCGGACATGGAGGCGGTCCGCTGCAACCTGGTCCCCGGCGTCGGCGAGATGTTCGTCATGCCGACGTTCACGACCTCGGGCCGCGCCGACATCCTGTTCTGGGAGGGCATACCCGGCGGCCCGCTGGACGCCTTCAAGGACGTCAAGGACCCGGCGGAGCACCTCTCGCTGACCCTGGAACTCATGGAGAGATTCCTCCCCTGGGAGTACGCGCGGGCCACCAAGGTGGAGCTGACCGACGCCGGCGGTACCCTGGCCGGCCGTTACGCCCCCACCGTCCGCAACCCGGTCGGCCGGCTGCCCGGCGGCGGTGTCGTCCTCGGCGTGGCCGACGTGGTCGTCGCCAACGACCCGGTCACCGGCCAGGGCTCCAACTCGGCCTCCAAGTGCGCCGCCTCCTACCTCGCCTCCATCCTGGAACACGGGGACAAGGAGTTCGACGAGGCCTGGATGCAGCAGACCTTCGACCGCTACTGGGAGACGGCCCGGCACGTCACCAAGTGGACCAACGCCATGCTCGCCCCGCCGCCGGAGCACGTCCTCGGCCTGATCGGCGCCGCCGGCCGGCTCCAGCCGGTCGCCGACCGCTTCGCCAACGGCTTCAACGACCCGGCCGACTTCGAGAACTTCTTCTACGACCCCGCCAAGACCGAGGGCTACCTGACGGCGGTCTCCGGAGCAGCCGGAGCGTAGGCGGCGGCGTACCCGTCGTGGGACCCGTCCGTCGCGCCCGCGGGGAGCTTCGGCGGCGTGTACCGCCGCAGGGGCTCCGCGCCGGGGTCGGGCCGTACGGCGCCCAGCACCGGGTTGGCCGCGATCGGCGACACCTTGACCTCGGCGCCGGGGCGCGGCGCCTGGACGACCATGCCGTCGCCGAGGTACATCGCCACATGGGTGGCCTCGGGGAAGTAGACGACCAGGTCACCGGGGCGCAGCTCACCGAGCGGGACATGCTCCAGCCGTGCCCACTGCTCCTGGCTGGTCCGCGGGATCGGCGTCCCGGCGCGCTGCCAGGCCACGGAGGTCAGGCCCGAGCAGTCGTAGGACGCGGGGCCCTCCGCGCCCCACTCGTACGGCTTGCCGAGCTGCTCCACGGCGAAGCGCACCGCCCGGTCGCCCTTCGCGGACGGTCTGGCGTCGTCACCGAGCGCGCCGGACGCCATGAACCGCTCCTGCGCCTCGGTGATCCCGTCCTTCTCGAACTTCGCCAGCGCGGCCAGCTCCTCGGGGGTGAGCGAGGCGAGCAGCTCCTCGACGGCGTGCAACCGGTCGCGTACGGCGTCCCGTTCCTTCTCCTGACGCCGGGCCAGGGTGCGCTGCCGGTCCATCGCTCCGCGCGCACGCCGGGCCAACTCGTCGGCCTTCTTCTCCTCGTCGGCCAGACGGCCCACCGTCTCGGCCCGCTCCCGGGCGAGCTGCCCGATCACGTGTTCCTGGTCGAGCGCGTGCTGCGGGTCGCGGGCGAGCAGCAGCCGGAGGTAGGGGGAGAGGTCGCTGCTGTTCTGGTACTGCTGCCGGGCGAGCCGTCCGACCGCGCCGCGGCTGTCGTTCAGGGACAGCCGGGTCCGGGCCAGTTCGGCGTCCAGCCGCCTCACCTCGGTGCGCTGCCTCGCCAGCCGCTCCTCGGTGGCGTTGTAGGTCTCGGTGGCCTTCTCCGCCTCCCGGTAGAGCCGCTGAAGGTCCGTCAGCAGCGCTGCCACCGAACGGTCGCCGGTCTCTCCGGGACCGGGCTCGGCCGTGGCGGGCACGGGCGCGAGCACGATCCCGGCCGCCACCGCAGCCGTACACACCAGACGCAGAAGCCTTCCTGACACGTCATCACCTCCGGTCGCGGGGCGGCTCGTCCGCTCCGCACGGCGAGCATGTGACGTGTTTTCCTGCTCCGCGCGCCGAGTGTGCGCGGTTCGGCGCAATCGGGTCACCCGTCGGCGTCGTCCGGCTTGCCACCCGGCGTGGCGTCCGGCTTGGACCACGGCCACTTCCGGCCGGAGCCCTCCCCGCCCGGGTCGTACGCGTACTTCCAGCGGGCCACCCCGACCCGCCCCCGCTCACGGGGGACGCGGCGGTACACGAGCACGGTCGAGGGCCCGCCGGCCGGGTCCGGCACGGGGATGCGATAGGTCTTCGGCGGGTGCCCGGTCATCCCGACCAGCACGGGCAGCACCCGCCCGTCCATGGGGCCGCCCTCGAAGGGGGTGTCTTCGCTCTTCACGGCACCAGTGTCGGACATCCGCACCCGTGTCGGACATCCGCGCCGTCCGTCGCGCATCCGCACCGGCCGTCGCGCATCCGCGCCGGCTGTCAGGCGTCCGCCGCCAGCGCCTCGACCAGCGCCCCGGTCTGGGGGTCGCGGCGGGCGGTGACCGACAGCATGGCCAGGAACTGCTCGACGAGCCAGTCCCGCAGCTCGTCCACGGGCGGCTGCTTGCCCTCGTCCAGCCAGATCAGCGAGGACGCCTCCACCGCCGTGATCCACATCCGGACGGTCATCCGCAGCCGCAGGCCGGGGTCGGTGACCTCCAGGTGGCTCAGGATGTGCTCGGCGGCGGCCCGGCGCACGCCGTCCACGATGGACGACGTCCGCGAGGTCTCGGCCACGCTGCCGCCCTGGAGCAGGGCGCTGAAGCCGGTGTCGTGCTGGTCGACGAAGGCGAGGTAGCGGTCCAGGGCCCGGGACAGCCGGGCCGGCAGCGGGCCCTCGCGGGGCTCGTCGAAGCACAGCCGCAGTTCGTCGGCGGCCGACCTGAGCGCGGCCTCGTAGAGCTGCTGCTTACCGCCGGGGAAGTACCGGTACACCAGGGGGCGCGAGACCCCGGCCTGCTCCGCCACGTCGTCCAGGGAGACGTCCTCCGGCGGCCGGTGCGCGAAGAGGGTGAGCGCCGCGTGGAGCAACTGGACGCGGCGCTCCTCGACGCTGAGGCGGCGGTAGGCGGGGGTGGGGGCCTGCGGGGTCATGGAGCGCAGCGTAACCCGCATGCTCCCGCCACCACCCGGGTGAGCCGGCCGGACCGGCCCGACTACGCCAGCAGCCCCGACGACCTCCACAGCCGGCGCCCGGGCCCCCGCAGCACACCGATGTCGTCCAGGAAGTCCGTGAGGCGCTTCGCACCGGTCTGCATGATGTCCCGGCGGTGGCCGCTGGCCCTGACCTGGGCCATCGCCTCCCGCTTGTCCAGGCCGACGTTCGTGTAGACCTCGGGGTTGACGAAGGCGACGGAGAAGACGCGGGCGAACTCGCCGGAGGTGAGCCGGGTGAACTCCCGCGACCACCTCGGCGCCGTCACCATCTGGCGGCGCAGCTCCTCACGGGCGTAGCGGACGTGGCGGGCCTCCTCCACCACGTGGATGCGCGTGACGCCCCGGACCAACGGCTGGATCCGCTCGTCGGGGAAGGTCAGCCGCTGCATCCAGTCCAGGACCTCCTCGCCGAGCAGGGTGGCGGTGAAGGAGCCCGGCGTGGTGGAGATCGTCTTGAACAGGCGCCCCAGGTTCTGGTGGACCCGGCTCACCGGGTACCACGGTGTCTCCCCGCGGGATATCAGCCGGGCGAACATCTTCGAGTGCCGGCACTCGTCCTCGATCTCGGTGAGCGCGTAGCGCACGTGGGCGCTGGTCGCCGACTTGTCGTAGACGTGCCTCACCAGCAGTTGCATGAGGATCAGCTCGAACCAGATGCCGAGCGAGGCGAGCGCCGCGGCCTCGTGCCGGGAGAGCAGGATCCGCTGCTCCTCGCTCATCCGCCGCCAGACGGGGGTGTCGTACAGCGACACCAGCTCCGGCGGCCAGAACCACTTGCCCTCCTCGAAGGGCGCGTCCCAGTCGAGTTCCTCGTCCGGGTCGAAGGAGTGCTTGCGGGAAGAGGCGAGCAACCGTTCGGCCACCTGCTCCCGGTCCTTGAGCAGCCCGAGCGCGTCGCGCAGACCGTCGAGCGCGTCTGCTTCCGTCAGGGTCGTCATCGCTGTCCCACCTCGTTGGGTTACCCGCGGTCACTCGCTCGTCTTATGAGACTGCGCGTCAGCAAGCTCGTCAATCCCCCGCGCGGGACTTGTTGCGGCTCCGTCGCCCCCGCCGGGAACGACGTGCGCAGCGTGAACGCGTACGGCGTCGGGCCGTGGGTCCGCAGGTGCAGCAGGCGTGACTCCGCCTCCGCGACCGTGGACCGGTGGCGCGCCGGGACAAACCACGGGGTCGTGACCGCCTCCGCCAGTCGTCGCCGAAGAACGGCACGTCCGTCGCGTTGCCCGACTCGCTCCGCGACCGCCGGACGAACCCGTCCGCCGTGCCGGCCGCGGCGTTCACCGGATCGAGCGCGTCCACGAAGCCCTTCGACTGCGGCGAGTCCGGCGGCGCCTTGAGCCGGGCGATGCCGGCCTGGGCGAGTTCGTACGCGGCGTCGGTCATGGCCCGGACGGTGGGCCGGTGATCCGGTGCGCGGCAGCCCTCGTCTCACCCACGGAGCACCGCCTCCATCACCGCCCGCGCGATCGGCGCCGCCAGCCCGCTCCCGCTCACGCCCTCACGGTCCTCCGCCGAGCCCTCCACGACCACCGCGACCGCGACCTTCGGCCCCAGGTCCCGGTCGGACTGCGCCCAGGAGACGAACCAGGCGTACGGCGTGCCCGAGTTGCCGACGCCGTGCTGGGCGGTGCCGGTCTTGCCGCCGACGGTGGCGCCGCGGATCGCGGCGTTCGAGCCGGTCCCGTTCTCCACGACACCGGTCATCAGCTCCTTCAGCAGCGCCGCCGTCGAGGGCCGCATCACCTCCCGGGAGGGCTGTGAACCCGCCGTCGCCACGAGGCTGCCGCCCGCCCGCAGGGTCCGCTCCACCAGGTACGGCGAGCGCACCTGGCCGCCGTTGGCCACGGCCGCCGCCACCATCGCCATCTGGAGCGGCGTCGCCCGCGTGTTGTACTGCCCGATCGACGACAGTCCGAGCTGCGCCCGGTCCACCGAGGTGTCGAAGGTGCTCCGCGCGACGGAGAAGGGGATCCGCAGTCCGGCGTCGTTGAAGCCGAAGGCCTCCGCCGTGGCCGCCATGTCCGTCACGCCCACGTCCACGCCGAGCTTGGCGAACACCGTGTTGCAGGACCGTTCGAACGCCTCCCGCAGCGAGGCGTCCCGGCAGCCGTCGGACTCGTTCGTGAGCCTGGTCCGCGTGCCGGGCAGGGGGTACGGGTCGGGGGAGCGGATCGGCGCGTCGGGATCCCGGACCACACCGGCGTCCAGCGCCGCCGCCGCGGTGACCACCTTGAAGGTCGAACCCGGTGGGTAGGTGCGGCGCACGGCCCGGTTCAGCATCGGCTTGTCCGGGTCGCCGTTCAGCCGGTTCCAGGTCCGGGTGGCCGCCGCGTCGTTCCCCGACAGCGACTGGGGGTCGTACGACGGGGTGGACACCAGCGCCAGGATCCGGCCGGTGGAGGGCTCGATCGCGGCCACCGCCCCCGTGCGCCCGCCGAGCCCTTCGAACGCCGCCCGCTGCGCGGCCCCGTCGATCGTCGTCACCACGTCGCCGCCCGCGTTGTGGGTGCCCGTCACGTCGTTCCACAGCGGCAGCGGCGCGAGCATCGGGTCGGCGCCGGACAGGAGACCGTCCTCGGCGTGCTCCAGCAGGGTCGTCCCGTACGCCTGCGAGGCGAAGCCGGTGATCGGCGCGTACAGGGGCCCGTCCGTGTACGTGCGTTCGTAGCGCAGGTGCTCGCCGGTGTCCCGGGAGCCGGTGACGGGCTCGTCGCCGACCAGGATGTCGCCCCGCGGCTGCTGGTACCGGGCGATGTCCGGGCGGCGGTTGGCTGGGTTGTCGTCGTACTCGGGGGCCTGGACGATCTGCACCCGGGCGGCGTTCACCACCAGCGCGACCAGCAGCAGCGCGCAGAAGGCGGCGGCGTGCCGGATGTGCCGGGTCACCGGGGCATCTCCGCTCTCACGGCGTGTCCCGCCCGGCCCCCTGGCTGCGGGCGGCGTGGCTGACCCGGATCAGCAGGGCGACGATCGCCCAGTTGGTGACGACCGACGAGCCGCCCTGGGCCAGGAACGGCATCGCCATGCCGGTCAGCGGGATCAGCCCGGTCACCCCGCCCGCGATGACGAACACCTGGAGCGCCACGATCGAGGAGAGGCCGACCGCGAGCAGCCGGCCGAAGGGGTCGCGCACGGCGAGGCCCGCCCGGTAGCCGCGCTCCACCAGCAGCGCGTACAGCAGGAAGATCGCGGTCAGGCCGAGGAAGCCCAGTTCCTCCCCGGCCGTCGCGAGGATGAAGTCGGACTTGACGGCGAATCCGATCAGGACGGAGTGTCCGAGGCCGAGCCCCGTGCCGGTCACCCCGCCCGCCGCGAAGGCGAACAGCGACTGGGCCAGCTGGCTGGGTCCCTGCCCGGCCTCGACCGACGCGAAGGGGTGCAGCCAGTCCTCCACCCTTCCGTGCACGTGCGGCTCCAGCCAGCCGACGGCGACCGCGCCCAGCGAGGCCAGCAGCAGGCCCACCGCGATCCAGCCGGTGCGTCCGGTGGCGACGTAGAGCAGGACGACGAAGAGGCCGAAGAACAGCAGCGAGGTGCCGAGGTCGCGCTCCAGGACCAGGACGCCGACGCTGACCAGCCACACGGCGACGATCGGGCCGAGGACCCGGCCGGTGGGCAGTTGCAGCCGCCACACGCGGCGGCCCGCGTACGCCAGGGCGCCGCGGTTGGCGGCCAGGTACGCGGCGAAGAACACGGCGAGGAGCACCTTGGCGAACTCGCCGGGCTGGATGGAGAAGCCCTCGACGCGGATCCAGATGCGGGCGCCGTTCACGGCCGGGAACAGGATCGGCACGGTGAGCAGGACGAGCGCGGCGGCGACGCAGACGTAGGCGTAGCGCTGGAGCACCCGGTGGTCGCGCAGGAGCAGGACGACGACGATGAACAGCGCGACGCCCAGCGTCGACCACACCAGTTGGGTGGGGGCCGCCCGGTCGCCCGGCGTCTCCAGGTCGAGCCGGTAGATCAGGACCAGGCCGAGGCCGTTGAGCAGCACGCCGATGGGCAGCAGGAGCGGGTCCGCCCAGGGGGCGCGCAGCCGTACCGCCAGATGGGCGAGGACGGCGAGCACGCCGAGCCCGGCGCCGTAACCGGCGGCGCCGGGCGGGAGGGTGCCGTGCTGGGCCAGACCGACGTCGCAGTAGCCGAACACCGACAGCAGCACGGCCATGACGATGAGCGCGAGTTCGATGCCACGGCGCCGGGCCCCACGCGCGACGGGAGCGGGTCTGTCCACCTGGGTCACGGTGATTCCGGTTCCGGTTCCGGCCTTGGTCATGTCCGGAACTTACCTAAATGGCGGGGTATGTGAACCATGGGCATCGGCGCCGGCGCGACACGGGGCCGGGGGTGGCACCGCGTCGGGCGGCCGGGCTCCGGGTGCCGTCGTCGCGGGCCGTGCGGTGGGCGCGGACGCGCTCGCCCCGACCGGCCGGGGCGTGAGGGAACCGGCCCCGCGCAGCCGGACCACGGACGGGACCCGTCTCGCCGCCCCGGGGGCGAGCGCGCCGGGATCCGGTGCGCCCGGGACCGTGGGGAGCGTGCGGCTGAACGGGGTCACGCCCGCTCAGTCCCCGGGAATGGCTGCCCGTGACGCCGTCGCGACCGGGGTTCCCGTCGCCCGCTCGCCCCGGCGGCGGACGTGGTGGCGAGGGCGGTGCGGCGGGCGAAGGGGGCGGGCGGGTCCAGCGGCGGCAAGGGGGTACCTCCCGGGAGATCCAGGTGCCGGGGCGGCCGAACATGACTAACCGCCACCTTAGGAGCGGCGGAGAGGGCTCGCCCGTCGCACTGCGCCATCGGGGAAGGAGCCGCGCCCCGGCCCGTCAGGGCCGCTCGGGCAGCGTCAGCGTGGCCAGCGCCCCGCCGTCCGGCGGGTTCGCGAACTCCAGCCGTGCCCCGAGCACCTCCGCCTGCCCCAGCGCGATGGTCAGCCCGAGGCCGTGCCCCTTCGACCCGCCCTCGGTGCGGAACCGCTGCGGCCCGTGCGCGAGGACGTACTCCGGATAACCGTCCCCGTGGTCCCGTACGGTGATCACCGGTCCGTCCACGGTCAGCACCACCGGCGCCCGCCCGTGCCGGTGCGCGTTCGCGACCAGGTTGCCGAGCACCCGCTCAAGCCGCCGCCGGTCGGTCTCCACCCGCACGTCCCGTACGACGTCCACGCGCGTGTCGGTGCCGGAACCCCGCACCACCCGTCCGGCCACCTCGCCCAGCGCCTCCACGTCCACCTCGAGCCGCTCCCGCCCGGTGTCCAGCCGGGAGATCTCCAGCAGGTCCTCGGTGAGCGTGCGCAGGGCGGCCACCCGGTCGCGCACCAGCTCGGTCGGGCGGCCCGGCGGCAGCAGCTCGGCCGCCGCGTGCAGACCGGTCAGCGGGGTGCGCAGCTCGTGCGCCACGTCGGCGGTGAACCGCTGCTCGGCGAGCAGCTTGCCCTGCAGCGACGCCGCCATGGAGTCCAGCGCGGCGGCCACCGAGGCCACCTCGTCCTGCGGGCGCGTCGGGTTCCGCGCCCGGGGGTCGTCGACCCGCGCGTCCAGGTCGCCCGCGGTGATCCGCCGCGCCACGCGCGCCGTGGTGTGCAGCCGGCGCGTCACCCGCGTCACGGCGAACGCGCCCACCAGCAGCGTCGCGCCGATCGCCAGGGCCGAGGACCACACGATCGCGCCGTCGAGCCCTTCGATGGTGCGCTCGCCCTGGGAGTGGTCGACCCGCACCGCGAGGGCCCGGCCGCCGGCGGCCGGGCCCGCCGCCCACATGGTGGGGCGCCCGTCGTGCTCGGCGAGCATCGTGCCGCGCCGTCCCGACACGGCCAGCTCCCGCAGCCGCCGGGGCAGCCCCGGGGGATCGACGCCGGCGCCCTGCCCCAGCGGGTCCCCGGCCTCGTACGCCGCCGTCGTCTCCCGCAACCGGACCAGGGCGGCCTCACGGGCCTGGCCCACGGTCTGGTCGGTCACCGAGACGTGCACCAGGACGCCGAGCAGCGCGGCGAGCGCGCAGCACATCACGGTGATGAATACGGCCGCCCGCACCGCGAGCGGACCGGCCCACCGGCGGAGGGCGAGCCTCATCGACCGGTCGCCGAGGAGGAGGCGGTCGCCGAGGAGGACGTGGTCGCCGAGGGGCGCGGGGATGCCGAGGGGCGCGGGGACGCCGACGGGCGTTTCGGGCGCTTCCCGTCGCCGCCCGTGCGCAGCAACTCGTCGCTCGTGAGGAGCATGGCCCGCTGGTCGGGGTCCCACGTCCACTGGAGGCGGTACTCGTACCCGGCGACCTCCGACGGCGACCGGACGATCACCGTCCGCCCGGCCAGCTCGACCGCGCTGACGGCGTCGTCGTAGGACATGACCCGCACGAGCCGGTTCTTCTCGACGGTGTAGACGCGCACGGCGGTCAGTTCCTGGGGCAGCAGCCGGAAGCCCAGGGTCATCTCGGGGCGTCCGTCGCCCGTCAGGTCGCGGTAGTACGGCCGGAGCACCGGGCACCGGCCGCGCCCGTCCCGCGCTCCGCAGTCGGCCATCCGCTCCGCCGTCCCGTGGTACGGCGCGTCGGCGCCCGCGTAGTCGTCCGGGTGCGCGGTGATCTCGGCCCGGACCGCGGCCACCGGGTCCGCCCGGCGGATGTCGCCGCCGGGCACGGCGACGCCCCCGACGGGTGTGTGCTCCACCTCGCCGATGTCGTAGGCCGGTCTCGACGCCGGCGTCAGGCCGGGCCAGAGCCGGGCCGGACTCTGCGCGGCCGGGGTCGCCCCCGCTCCCCGCAGCCCGCCCGTGTCACCGCACCCGGCCAGCACCCCGGTCGCCCCGGCCGCCAGGAGCAGCGCGAGGGTGACGGGGACACGGGCGGGGCGCCCACGGCGGCTCGGGAGCACTGCACTCCTGGGGTTCGGCGATCGGCGTCGGTGGTCCGGCACCGCTGACGGCGACACCTACGCTCCTTGGTACGGAAAGCCATTCTGCGTGCGCTGAGGCGTGCCGGGCTACTCGGCCAGCTCCTCCAGCAGCTGCGCGGTGGCCAGGCCGGCCCGCAGGTACTCCACGAACAGGTCGTTGTGCAGCGCCCACGGCGAGCGCCGGCCCCGGATCAGCCGGATCGCCTCCTCGGCGGTGGCGCCCCGGCGCATCAGCGTGTGGGCCACGACGAGGCCGGAGCGGTTGTACCCGTGGAAGCAGCGGACGAGGACCCTGCGCCCCTCGTCCAGCGCCTCACCGGCGGCCCGCGCCAGCCGGATCACCCCCGCGAGCTGCGTCCCGTCGAGCGGACCGTCCGGGATGGGCCACACATGGTGCTCGACACCGGCGTCCGGCCCGTGTCCGGGCAGCCGCAGCAGGGTCTGCACCACGTCGAACTCGTCCCGCACCACGGCCGGCTCGAGCTGTCCGGCCTGCCGCCGGAACTCGTGCCCGCCCATCCACAGCCCCGGCACGACCTCGTCCCACGGCCGGCCGGGAGCGGGTACGTCGGATCCCTTCCCACGGGTACGCAACGGCGCCTCCCCAGTCCCACCCGAGGGCCTGCCAACTCCTCCCCACCGTAACCGGGTTCTTGCCCCCGCAGCACCCCTCCTGCTCCCATGGTCGTGGGGCGATGGGGCATGTGGTCGCGGGGTGATGGGGCATGAACCGGCTGCGCGTCGTACCGGCCCGGCGGCACGGACGGGAACGGCTCCACGTCTGCCTCCCGGACGGCGGGAACGTCGCCTGGTACGACCGTGAGGCCGCCCGGGTCAGTCTGCTGAGCGACGACCGGAGGGACGAGGTCCTCGCGGCCCTGGGCCCCTTCCTCACCGGCCGGGTCACCGTCGGCCCGCCCCCGGTCCCCACCCGCGCCGAACTGGCCCGGCTCTCCCCCCACCCGGACGACGACCTCGCCCCCGACCGGCCCGGCGAAGCACTCCTGGTCGCCCTGGAGCGCGACCCCGGCCCGGCGCACCGGCTGCGTCCCGACCCGCGCCGCCGGGCGCTGGCGGCCGAGCAGACGGCGGGCACGGCACTCGACCGCCTCGACGGCGCCGGCCGGCACACCCTGCACTCCGTCCCCCTGCCCGGCGGCGACCGCGTCCACCACCTGGTGATCGGCCCCGGCGGCCTCTTCGCCATCCGCGTGCTGCCCGCCCGCAGGCAGCGCGTCCACATCGCCGACCCCCTGGTGACGCCGGGCCGGCGCGAACCGCGGCCCCTGCTGCGCCGGGTCCGCGCCGACGCCGACCGGGCCACCTGCGCCCTGACGGCCGAGGTCCGCCCCGTCCTGGTCCTCGTCGACCCGGCGCACGTGGTGGTGACCGCCCCGCCCCGCTCGGTCCGCGTCCTCACCGACGACGATCTGCCGGGCCTCGCCCGCCAGGGAGGCATGCTCAAACCGGCGGACGTGGCGGCCCTGTACGCCATGGCCCGGGACCGGGCCACCTGGACGCGCGTCTGAGGACCACCGCGGGTCAGGGCAGGGTCCCCGCCCGGCGCCGCTCGAACAGCGGCGCCAGCAGATCGCCGTGGTCCCGCACCCGCGGGCCGACGTCCTCCGCCCGGAAGACGAGCTGCTCCGCACGCCGGCACGCCGCCACCTCGTCCCACGTCACCGGAGTGGAGACCGCCGGCTCGGGGCGGGCCCGCACCGTGTACGGCGCGGCCGTGGTCTTGCGGGCGGCGTTCTGGCTCCAGTCCACGAACACCTTTCCCGGGCGCAGGCTGCGCGTCATCCGGTGCACCACGAGCCGCGGCAGGGCCCGCTCGGCCTCCACGGCCAGCGCCTTCGCGTACTCCGACACCCGCTCCGACGACGATCCCCGCACCCCCGCCAGCAGGTGCAGCCCCTTGGCCCCGGACGTCTTCGCGTACGCCTCGATCCCGTCCGCCGCCAGCCGCTCCCGCAGCCACAGCGCGACCTCGCAGCAGTGCGCGACCGTCGCGGGCGGCCCGGGGTCGAGGTCGAACACCAGCCGGTCGGCCTCGCCGGGGTCGTCCGCGACCCACTGGTGCGTGTGGAACTCGGTCACCAGGTTCGCCGCCCACATCAGGCTGGGCAGGTCCTGCACCAGCACCGTCCGGGCCGGACCCTCCGAGCGGGGCACCTCGGCCGTGGTGACCCAGTCGGGCGTACCGGGCGGCACGTTCTTGGTGAAGAACACCTGGCCGTCCGGCCCGTCCGGATACCGCAGGAAGGAGACCGGACGGTCCCGCAGGTGCGGCAGCAGCACCCCGGCGGTCGTCGCGTAGTAGTGCAGCAGCTCGCCCTTGGTGAGGCCGGTCGCGGGATACAGCACCTTGTCCAGGTTACTGAGGGCCACTCGCCGCCCCTCCACCTCAGTGATAGGCGCCATACCATGAGAATCTCATGTAACTCGGACAAAATGCCCGGCGGGGCAAGCGAGCGGAAAGGTGCGGCACGTGAGATCCATCTGGAACGGCGCCATCTCGTTCGGCCTGGTCAGCATCCCGATCAAGCTGGTGAACGCGACCGAGAGCCACGCGATCTCCTTCCGCCAGATCCACACGGAGGACGGCGGCCGGATCCGCTACCGCAAGGTCTGCGAACTGGAGGACCGCGAGGTCACCCAGGGCGAGATCGGCAAGGCGTACGAGGACGCCGACGGCTCGATGATCCCGATCACCGACGAGGACCTGTCGCACCTGCCGATCCCGACGGCCCGGACGATCGAGATCGTGGCCTTCGTGCCCGAGGAGCGCATCGACCCGCTCCAGATGGGCTCCGCGTACTACCTCGCGGCGAGCGGCGCCCCCGCCGCCAAGCCGTACACCCTGCTGCGCGAGGCGCTGAAGCGCAGCAACCGGGTCGCCATCGCGAAGTTCGCGCTGCGCGGCCGTGAGCGCCTCGGCATGCTCCGGGTCGTCGGCGACGCCATCGCGATGCACGGCCTGCTCTGGCCGGACGAGGTGCGCGCCCCCGAAGGGGTCGCCCCGGACGCCGGCGTCACCATCCGCGACCAGGAGCTGGACCTCGCGGACGCCCTGATGGACACGCTCGGCGAGATCGAGCTGGAGGACCTGCACGACGAGTACCGCGAGGCCCTGGAGGAGGTCGTCGCCGCGAAGGCGTCCGGTGAGGCCCCTCCCCAGACCCCCGAACCGGCGACGTCCGGCAAGGTGCTGGACCTGATGGCCGCGCTGGAGAACAGCGTGCGGGCGGCACGGGAGTCCCGCGGCGAGGAAGGGGCCGCGGAGGCCGAGGAGGCCGAGGTCAGGAACCTCCCGCGGCGCAAGACGTCGTCCCGTGCCACGCCCAAGGAGACCGGCGGCAAGAAGTCGACGTCGACGGCGGCGAAGAAGACGGCCGCGAAGAAGGCGACGGCCTCGACCGCCTCGGCGAAGAAGTCGACGGCCGGGTCGGGCCGGGCCGGCCGGTCCGGCAGGAAGGCCGCCGCCGGCAGCACCGCCGAGAAGACGACGGGCAAGGGCACGGCCACCAGGAGCACCGCGAAGAAGACGGCCTCCCGCAGGCGCAGTGCCTGACACCTCCGGACCCGGGCGGGGCGCGCACCGGCGGGTGCGGCCCCGGGGCCGCGCCCGAGGACGGCCGGCATGGACGCAGGGGATGCGGTGTTCACGCCGGCTGTCCCGCGCAGCGTCCCCACAACGCCCCCGCCGGGTGGCTCAGGGGACCGAGGGCCCACTCAGGTAGGTGCCGTCGCTGTCGTAGGGCCAGGCGTTGGCGACGCAGCCCTTGAGGCCCTTGATCTGCTGCATCATCGCCGGGGCCGGCCGTCCGGGGCCGGGGCAGGTCTCGTGGCCGTGGCCGAGGCGGTGGCCGACCTCGTGGTTGATGATCAGCGCCCGGTACTCGCCGATCGGGCCGTCGAACTGCGGGGAGCCCAGCACCCAGCGCTTGAGGTTCACCACGACGTCCGTGCCGACCGCGCAGTTCACCTCGCCCCGGGTGCGCAGTCCCGCGGCGCCGCAGATCTCGTCGACGGTGCCCGGTGTGGCGATCTTCACCACGAAGTCGTACGAGCCCGAGCTGACCAGCCGGAAGGAGTTGGTCCCGTCCCTGGTCCAGCCGCGGCGGTCGGCGAGCACGTCGGATATCTCGGCCGCCGCGGCACTCGCCCGGACGTCGATGCCCTCCTCGACCAGGACCTTGTACCGCCGGACGCGGCTGCCGGTGCCCACGGTCGAGCCGTCGGCCTCGGCGGTGACGAAGGTGCCGGGGCCGGTCGCGGGGATGTCGATGAGGGAGGAGGAGGGCGAAGGGGAGGGGGAGGGGGAGGCCTTGGCGGACGACGAGGCGGAGGGGCCCGACGTCCCGGACGGCGCGGCCGAGGGGGCGGGGCCGGCCGTGCGCTCGACGGCGTCGAGGGCGTCGGCGACGTCCGCCGCCTGGTCGTCCGTCACCGGCGGCCGGGTCTCCCGCCAGTACGCGACCGCGACGCCCGCGGTGACCAGTACGGCACCGAGGGACAGGCCGGCCAGGACCACGCGGGTGGTTCTGCGGCGCCGCCGTCTGCGGGAGCGGGACAGCCGTCCGTCACCGTCCGACGTCGTTCCTCGGCGGGGCTGGCGGGCGGTGGATCGGCCCACGACGTTGCGTCCTCTCTGCCGGTCTTCGGGGGCGCGCACAGTGCGCTTCTGCGTGCTTTTGCGCCCCTAAGATCAAAGCGGAAGGACGTGCGAAACCATCGCAGGACCTCAAGTGGGCCTTCTCACACACAAGTTCGACCTCCCGGGGCAACCCTTCGGTGACAAGAGGGGTCCGCGAGAGGTGCGCGGCCCGGTCGTCCGCGCGCACGTGCTTCGGGGTCGCCCGGCGGGAGCCGGGCGACCCCGAAGCGGTGCGGGCGGCAACGGCCCGTCAGCCGGCGGCGGTCCGCTCCCAGCGGTAGAAGCAGCGCGCCATCGCGTCCTTGGGACCGCGCCACGTCGCCGGGTCGTACGCCGAGACGTACGGTTCGAGCCGCTCGCTGACCCGGCGGAACTCCGGGTGCCCGGTCAGTTTCCCGATGGTGGGGGCCGGGTCCTCGTCACTCTCGATGAGGTGCAGGTACACGCCGTCACCGAACTCGAAGAGACTGCGCCGGTTGACGCCCACCAGATGGGGCAGTTCGCCGCGGTCGGACTCGGCGAACACCTTCGCGATGTCCGGTGCCGCACCGGGTGCCATCCGGGCGACGATCAGGGTGTGGTGCATGGGGAAGTGCCCTTCGTATCGGTGTCGGCCGGGCCGTACGGCCCGTTCGTACGGCCCGTTCGGTCGGCCCGTTCGGTCGGCCCGTTCGGTCGGCCCGTTCGGTCGGCCCGTTCGGTTCGGTCGTCGGATCGGCGGGGTCAGTCGGCGAGCACCGCGGCGGTCCGCCGCTCGCCCGCGGCCTGCTCGATCCGGTCCCGGATCAGTGCCATCTGGGTGCGCGAGTTGCGGTTGATGTTGTCGGTCATCCCCGCGTCGTCGACGGGTGCCTCCGGCTTCATCGCGAAGTCCTGGACCCAGCGCATCCGCGTGCCCTCGGGGGTCTCGCTGTACTCCCAGACGATGTTCATGTATTCGAAGGGCCCGGTCTCGACCCGGTGCGCGCGCACGGTCCGGGTCGTCGGGTCGGCGACGCGCTCGGACACCCAGCTCCACACCCGGTCCTGCTCGTCCGGGTGCATGGTGAGCCGGAACGTGACCCGGTCGCCGTCCCGTTCGAGCACGTCCACGGAGGCGTACTCGCTGAACAGCCGGGGCCAGTTCTCGATGTCGTTGGTCATGTCCCAGACCAGCTCCATCGGAGCTGCGATGGTGATCTCGTTGTCGGTGTGGCCTGCCACGTCACACTCCCGTCTTCAGGGCGCCGTTGACCAGCGCGAGGAAATCGGCGGGCGTCTTGCAGCGCTCGGCCTGCTCCGGCAGGCCCAGCGCGTACCGCTTCTCCAGCTCGGCCACGATGCCCAGCAGGCCGAGGGAGTCCAGGCCGAACGTGTCGAAGACGTCGTCGGCCTGCTGCTGGAGGGTGACCGGGTCGACGTGCACGCCGGCGGTGCGCTTCATCAGCGCCGCCAGCTCCTCGACGGTCACCTGGTAGTCCAGTTGGTCGGTCATGGGGTTGCTCCTTCACTCGGTCTGCGCGCCGGGATGCGGCGCTCACTCGGGGATGGCGTTGGTCGGGTCGGCCGGTCATGGGCCACGGGCGGTGGCCCGTGGGCCGTCACTCATCGGTCCGCGGACGGCGCGGCGCCCTGCCGGAGGACGAGCGCCGAGTTGGAGCCCATGAGCCCGCGGCCGAGGACCAGTGCCGTACGCGGCTCGGCGGGGCGTGCGCGGCCGACCACGACGTCCAGGTCGTGGCACACGTCGAGCACGTGCGGGGTGGGCGGGATCAGGCCGTGCTCCATGGCGAGCACCGCGGTCGCCACGTCCAGCACCGGAGCCGCGCAGTACGCCCGTCCGGTCCCGGTCTTGGGCGCGGTGACCGGTACCCGCCGCGCGTGCGGGCCGAGCGCGTCCGCCAGCGCCAGCGCCTCCGCCCGGTCGGCCTCCGGGACGCCGAGGGCGTCCGCGAACACCACGTCCACCTCCTCGGGCCGGCAGCCCGCCTCGGCCAGCGCGCCCTCGATGGCGCGGGCCAGGCCGGCCCGGGACTGGGCCCAGCGGGCGGGACCGGTGAAGGTCGCCGCGTGCCCGGCCACCGTCGCCCGCACCTCGGCCCCGCGCTCCCGGGCCGCCCGCTCCTCCTCCACCACGAGCACGGCACCGCCCTCGGCCGGCGCGTACCCGCAGGCCGCGGCGGTGAACGGACGGTAGGCGAGGTCGGGCTGGGTGGCGCGGCTCAGCTCCGGATAGCCCAGCTGGCAGACGATCGAGTACGGGGCCAACGGCGCCTCCGTCGCGCCGCAGACCACCGTGTCGGTGCCGCCCCGCACGGTCAGGGCCGCGTGCGCCAGGGCGTCCAGACCGCCCGCCTCGTCGGCGGCCACCACACCGCACGGACCCTTGAAGTCGTTGCGGATGGAGATCTGGCCGGTGCTGGCCGCGTAGAACCAGGCGATGGACTGGTAGGGGCCGACGTACCGCGACCCCTGTCCCCACAGGTTCTGCAGCTCCCGCTGCCCGAACTCGCCGCCGCCCGAGCCCGCGGCGGTGACGACCCCGACCGAGTACGGCGACTCGACGTCGGCACGCCCGAACCGGGCGTCGGTCAGGGCCAGGTCGGTGGCGGCCAGCGCGAAGTGGGTGAAACGGTCGGTCTGGACGAGGTAGCGGTCCTCGACCGTCTCCGTGGCGTCGAAGCCGCGCACCTCGCCCGCGACCCGCAGCGGCATGTGCTCGCAGCCGTCCCGGGTGACGGGCCCGAGGCTGCTGGTGCCGTCCGCGACCGCCTTCCAGAACACCTCGGCCCCGACGCCGTGCGGGGACACCACGCCGAGTCCGGTGACGACCGCGCGCCTGTTCTCGTCCTTGCCTCGGCGCCCGGTCCGTTGTGGTCCGCTCATCGCAGCCCTCCTTCGCAGCCGCTGAGTACGACCGCGGACTGGAAGCCACCGAAGCCGCTGCCCACCGACAGCACGTGCCGCAGCGTCCGCTCCCGTGCCTCGCGCGGCACGTAGTCCAGGTCGCACTCGGGGTCGGGGGTCGTGTAGTTGGCCGTGGGCGGCACCACCTGGTGGGCGATCGCCAGCACGCACGCGGCCAGCTCGATCGAGCCGATCGCGCCGAGCGAGTGGCCCACCATGGACTTGATCGAGCTCATCGGCGTCGCGTAGGCGTGGCTGCCCAGCGAGCGCTTGACGGCCGCGGTCTCGTGCCGGTCGTTCTGCAGGGTGCCGGAGCCGTGCGCGTTGACGTAGTCGATGGCGGATCCGTCCAGCCGGGCCATGCCGAGCGCCGTGTCGATGGCCCGCGCCATCTCCAGGCCCTCCTTGGTGAGCCCGGTCATGTGGTACGCGTTGCCGAAGGTCGCGTAGCCGGAGATCTCGCAGTACACGTCCGCGCCACGGGCCCGGGCGTGCTCCAGGTCCTCCAGGACGAGCACCGCGGCGCCCTCGCCCATGACGAAGCCGTTGCGTTCGGCGTCGAAGGGGCGGGAGGCGTGCGCGGGGTCGTCGTTGTTCGGTGAGGTCGCCTTGATGGCGTCGAAGCAGGCCATGGTGATCGGTGAGATCGGTGAGTCCGCCGCGCCCGCCAGGCACACGTCGACGCGTCCCTCGGCGACGGCGTGATAGGCGTACCCCACCGCGTCCAGACCGGACGTGCACCCGGTGGACACCGTCTGCACGGGACCGTGGACGCCGAACTCCTCGGCCACGGCCGACGACAGCGTCGCCGGGGTGAAGGCCCGCTCCAGGTGCGGTTCGGCCCGCCGGTCGTCGACGTCCCAGCGGGAGCCGCGCTCGCTGACCAGGACGTAGTCGTGCTCCAGCCGGGTGGTGCCGCCGACCGCCGTGCCCAGCGTGGCGCCGGCCCGCCAGGGGTCCTCCCGCGCCAGGTCGAGGTGCGCGTCCCGCACCGCCTCGGCGGCGGCGACCAGCGCGAACTGCACGTACCGGTCGCACCGCTGGACCGTGGCGAGACCCAGCCCGTGCGCGGACGGTTCGAAGTCGCACTCGGCGGCGATCTGCGAACGCAGCCCGGCCGGGTCGAAGAGGGAGATGCGGCGCGTCGCCGTACGGCCGTCGGACAGCAGGCTCCAGAACTGGGGCACGCCGATCCCGCCCGGGGCGACGACGCCTATGCCCGTCACGGCGACCCGACGCCGGGTCATGACACCGCCTCGGCCGCGGCGGCGGGACGTCCGTCCTGCGTGCGGTCGCGATCGGCGGGCAGGGCGTTGCCCGCCGCGTCCTCCGTGTCGACGTGGCCGAGCTCCGGACGCGGGGCCAGCGGCCCCAGGTGGAAGACGAGACGCGCCTCGACGTCACCCACGTTGCGGAAACGGTGGCGCATGTCCTGCGGGATCAGCAGACCCTGCCCGACGGAAAGGGAGTGCGGCGCACCGTTCAGGTCCACCTCGAGCATGCCGTCGGTGACGTACACGAACTCCTCGGAGTACGGGTGGTAGTGCTCGGCGATGCGGTCGCCGGGCTGCACGATGGCCACGCCCATGAAGCCGCTGGTCGACCCGGCGGTGGTGGGTGTGAGGAGGGCGCGGAGGTCTCCGCCGCGGCGGCGGTTCGGCGCGATGTCGCCGAGGGAGACGATGCGTACCTGCTGGTCTGTCATGTCGTTCACTCCGGGGGTGACGGAAGGCGATGGGGAGGGAGGAGGGGCCACGCGGCCCGGCGGGCGCGCCGTTGGGCCCGCCCCGGACGCGCGGTCCGGACGCGCGGTTCAGTAGCCGCTCGAGCGCCGGTCGGTCAGGGGCGTCATACGCGCCCGCGCGAGCAGCGCGGACAGCGCCCGGACGTCCGTCAGGGGCCCGTCGACACCGACGGCGGCGGTGTCCAGCAGCCGCTCGGCCCGGGTGATGCCACCGGTCCCGGTGGCTCCGGAGTCGTCACAGGCGTCGGCCGGCCCGTGCAGGCCCAGGACGAACGCGGGCGCGTCCTCCGGGGCACCCGCCACGTCCACGAGCCGTACGACGAGGTCGTCCCGGTGGAAGACGGTGGCGGAGAGGACCGGACTGTCCGGGGCGTGCGCGGCGGCCGCGTCCTGACGGGCCAGCAGCCGGGCCAGTTCCGGACCGGCGCCGGTCCGGACGGGGTAGAGCAGCGCGACTCGCCGTGGGTGCGGGTCGTCGGCGTCGACGGACCCCACGTGATGGACGGCCGGCATGGCGGCCCGGGTGAAGAACCGCCGGGCGGACTGCGGATCGCGAAGGTCCCGGTCCTGCTCCAGATAGGGGTTGAGTGCCTCCTCGACGGCCCGCACCCCGGGCTGCCGGGCGACGTGACGCAGGGCGGCCTGCAGGTCGCCCCGCACCTCCACGGCCCGTACGACCCGGTTGCCGTGCAGGAAGAGCGAGGTGCGCAGCAGCCGGGTGGAGTCGTCGACGTGCGCCTCGGGCGACACGTACTCGGACAGCAGCCGGGCGACCTTGTCCTCGCTGCCGGGCCGCACGGTGAAGGTCAGGGCGTGCCGGACGACGTTGCTCCCGATCCGGGGGGCGGACCGCAGCGGCCGGTCGGCCGGGGCCCGTTCGCCGGTCGTCGTCTCCCGCAGGACGCTGTAGCGCAGGGAGCGGGTGTCGCGGACGCAGTCCTGCAGCGGCTCGACGGTGTCCAGGTGCTCGTCGCTGTTGACCCAGGCCAGGAAGGGTGCCGCGCTCTCCCACTCGCTGGTGAGGAGCCACTGGGTGGGGTTCTCCAGGGACTGGCACAGTTGGTCGCTGACGTGTCCCGGCACGGCGGCGACCCGGTCGCGGATGCGCTCGTAGGCGTCCAGGAACTCCTGCTGCATTCCGTCGTGGATGTCGAGCATCAGGACGACCCGCACGCGAGAACCGTCGAACGCGGATATCGAGACGCCACCCGCGCCCGCCGCCTCCGCGGCCGACGCCGCCGGGGCGTCCATGGACAGGGCATCCGCCGACACGGTATCCGTCGCTTCGACGGGAGAGACCGTCATCCGGCCCACCTCTTCTCGGGGAACTTCCTCGTGGACTGGGCAGTGATCGCCGCGGCGCGCGCCGTGGTCGGCGGGACGCGGCGGTCGCGTAAGCACGATCGTGGGCCGTGCCCGCGGGGACCGCGAACCAGGCGGGTTAAGCGGGTGAAGCCTGCGCCGCCGCGGGCCTGGGCGGGCCGCGCGGGGCATGCATGAAGGCCCCGGCACACATCTGTCACGCGGGCCGTGGGGCGAGACCGCCGTGACGGCGGATCAGCCGGTGGGGCGAGACGGCCGTGACGGCGGATCAGCCGGTGGAGCGGGACGGCCTGACGGTGGAACAGCCGGTGGGACGGACAACGGCGACGGCAGAACAGCCACAGGACCGGCGGGACGTGACGACCGGCGGGACGTGACGACCGGCGGGACGTGACGACCGGCGGGACGTGACGACCGAGGGACGTGACGACCGCGGGACGAGAGAACCGCAGGGACGAGACAGCTGCGGGGACGAGGCAACCGCACGACATGACAACCACAGGAACTGAACAGCCGCAGGAACGAAACAATGGAGGACGAGCGATGAACGCAAGAGCCGATCGATCGGAACCGGCGGTCCACCGGGTTCCGGTACTGATCGTCGGAGGTTCCCTGGTAGGCCTGTCGACCTCGGTGTTCCTGGGCCGGCTGGGCGTCCGCCACACCCTGGTGGAGCGCCACGCCGGCACCTCCATCCACCCACGCGGTCGCGGCAACAACGTCCGCACCATGGAGATCTTCCGGGTGGCCGGCACCGAGCCCGACATCCGCCGGGCCGCCGCCACACTGGCCGACAACCACGGCATCCTGCAGACGCCCACGCTGGTCGGCGACGCGGGGGAGTGGCTGTTCAGGCAGATCGACCCGGGCAACGGACTGGCGCGCTTCAGCCCCAGCTCATGGTGCCTGTGCAGCCAGAACGACCTGGAGCCCGAACTCCTGGCGCACGCCACGAACCTCGGCGGCGACCTGCGCTTCGGCACGGAGCTGCTCTCGTTCGAGACCGACGCGGAGGGCGTCACGGCGATCGTGAAGAGCCGGGAGACCGGCGAGCACACCACGATCCGCGCGGACTACCTGGTGGCCGCCGACGGCCCCCGCAGCCCGGTCCGCGAGCAGCTCGGCATCGGGCAGAGCGGTCCCGGCGACCTCTTCCACAACATCAGCATCACCTTCCGCTCCCGCCGCCTCGCCGACGTCGTGGGCGACCGCCGCTTCATCGTCTGCTACCTGACCAGTGAGGACGCCGACGGCGCCCTGCTCCCGGTGGACAACCGGGAGAACTGGGTCTTCCACGCCCCCTGGCACCCCGAGCGGGGCGAAACCGTGGAGGACTTCACCGACGAGCGCTGCGCCGACCACATCCGCCGGGCGATCGGCGACCCGGACCTCGACATGGAGATCACCGGCAAGGCCCCCTGGCACGCCGCCCAGCGCGTCGCCCGCAGCTACCGCTCCGGCCGCGTCCTCCTCGCCGGCGACTCGGCCCACGAGATGTCCCCCACCGGTGCCTTCGGCTCCAACACCGGCATCCAGGACGCCCACAACCTCGCCTGGAAGCTGGCCGCGGTGCTGGAGGGCTGGGCGGGCGAGGGCCTCCTGGACACGTACGACGCCGAACGCCGCCCGGTCGCGGAGGCCACCAGCGCCCGCGCCGCGGCCCGCTCGGTGGAACACAGCCACCCGGGCTTCGCCCCGCCGCCGATGATGGGCGGTGGAGCGCCGGGGGGCGGTCCCGCGGGCGGCTCCGCCGGTGGTCCCGGTGGTGGCTCCGGGGGTGCCCCCATGGGTCGTGCTGGTGGTCCCGGCGGTGGCTCCGCGGGTGGTCCTGGTGGTCCCGGCGGTGGCTCCGCGGGTGGTCCCGGGGGTGCCCCCATGGGTCGTGCTGGTGGTCCCGGCGGTCCCCCCGCCGGTGGTCCTGGCGGCCCCGGCGGTGCCCCCGGCGGCGGCCCGCAGCGTGGCATCCTCAACGTCGCCCTCGGCTACCGCTACCCCCAGGGTGCGGTCGTCGGCGCCGACCCGGGCGCGCCGGTGGTCCCGGAGAGCCTCGACCTCACCGGCGCCCCCGGCAGCAGGGCCCCCCACCTCTGGCTCCGCCGGGGGGACACGGCCGACCGCCTCTCGACGCTGGACCTCTACGAGGACTCCCTGGTCCTGCTCAGTGACGCGGCACAGCACGCCGGCTGGCACGAGGCGGCCACGCACCTGGCCTCCGACCTGGGGGTCCCGCTGAAGTCGTACCGCGTGGGCGGAACCCCGGAGGCCGACCTGACCCCCGAGGACGACGCCACCGACTGGGCGAAGGCCCACGGAGTGACCCGGGAGGGCGCGGTCCTGGTCCGCCCCGACGGCTTCGTCGCCTGGCGCTCGCCCGGCCCCGCCCCGGACCCGGAGTCGGTGCTGCGCCAGGTGGTGAGGAAGGTCCTGTCCCTGGCCGGGTGACGCGGCCGAAGGACCCGGGGCCGGCCGGAGGGGGATGCCCGGCCGGCCCCGCGAGCACAGGGCCCCCACGGGCACCACTGCCTGGCATTGATCGGCGAGCTACGATTTCGCTCTGTTCCGTGCCGATGCTGCCCGGAAGTGTCGCTGTGGTGTGGTGAGAGGCTCAGTTGTGGTTGCGCTTTTGCTGGTCGAGGACGACCCGGCGATCCGGAGGTCGCTCCAGCTGGCACTGGAGCGCTACGGCTACACCGTGTCCGTCGCCGGGGACGGGCTCACCGGCCTGGAGGTGTTCCAGCGGGAGCGGCTCGACCTGCTGATCCTCGACGTGATGCTGCCGCATCTGGACGGCATCGGCCTGTGCCGCCGCATCCGCGAGGAGAGCCAGGTGCCCATCCTGATGATGTCCGCCCGCGGTGACTCCCCCGACGTGGTGTCGGGCCTGGAAGCAGGCGCGGACGACTACATCGTCAAGCCCGTGGACACCGCCGTCCTGGTGGCGAGGATCCGGACCCTGCTGCGCCGGGCCGCGTACTCCCCCGCAGCCGACCCCGGCGCCCCTCCGGCCCCGTACGGGCGCACCGGGCCGGCGGACGGCACGGCCGTGCTGTCCTTCGGCGACGTCACACTCGACACGCAGGCCCTGGAGGTGCGCCGGGGCGGCGAACCCGTCGCCCTCACCCCGACCGAACTGCGGCTGCTGCTCGCCTTCGCCGAACGCCCGGGCACCGTGCTCGACCGGCAGCGCCTGCTTCGGGACGTCTGGGACTACGGGTGGGACGGCGACTCCCGCGTCGTCGACCTGTGTGTGCAGCGGCTGCGCAAGAAGATCGGCGCCGGACGGATCGAGACGGTCCGCGGCTTTGGCTATAAGCTGCGCCGCTGACATGGCATCTGACGTGGCCCGCGCGCCCGTCCGCGCACTGCTGCGGTCCCTGCGGTGGAAGGTCGCCGCTCTGGTGACGGTGGCCTGCTGCACGGTCGCGGTGGCCGTCGGGGTCCTGGTCCACCGCGCCACCTGGGAGCATTCGCTGGGCCTGGGCAAGGGGCGCGCCGGGCAGGCACTCGACGAGGCTCTCACCGGCATGGCCCGCGGGGACGTGCCGGTGCTGGACACCTACGACATCATCCCGCCCGCCGAGGTACCCGAGGAGGTGCGGCAGCAGCTGCGCGCCGGGGACCGGGTCGTCTGGTACGACGACCACCGACCCGGCCAGGAATGGATGCACGCCGCGACGGCCGTGGACGGCCAGGTGCTGGCGGTGCAGGTGGAGATGGGCAGCGAGGTGCGCCGGCTGCGCGCACTGGACCGTGACATGCTGCAGGCCGGCTTGACCGCCCTCGTCGTCGTCGTGCCGCTGTCCGTGCTGGCCACGGAGCGCTCCAGCCGGCGTCTGCGCAGGGTGACGCGCACCGCGCGGCGGGTGGCCGACGGCGACCTCGACGCCCGCGTCGGCGCCGGTGGCCGGGGCTCGGACGAGATCGCCGAGATCGCCACCACGGTGGACACCATGGCCGCCGCGCTGCAACGGCGGCTCCAGACCGAGCAGCGGTTCACCGCGGACGTGGCCCATGAGCTGCGCACGCCCCTGATGGGCCTGGTGACCTCGGCCGAGCTGCTGCCGCCCGGCGAGGCCGCCGACCTCGTGATGGACCGGGTGCGGACGCTGCGGACGCTGGTGGAGGAACTGCTGGAGATCTCCCGTCTCGACGCCGGCACCGAAGAGGCCCAACGCGTCCCGGTGCCGCTGGGGCCGTTCGTCGAGGACGCCGTGCGGCGCACGGGGCTCGAGGCCCGGGTGTCGGTGACCGGCGCGCCGGTGGTCGCCGTGACGGACCCGCGGCGGCTGGACCGGATCCTGGCCAACCTGGTGGTCAACGCGCACCGGCACGGGAACCCCCCGGTCGAGGTCACCGTCGACGGCCTGACCGTCGTCGTACGGGACCACGGGCCCGGCTTTCCCGAGGAACTGCTGTCCGACGGCCCCCAGCGGTTCCGCACGGCGGCGACGGAGCGCGGGCGCGGACACGGGCTCGGGCTCACCATCGCGGCCGGCCAGGCCCAGGTGACCGGCGCGGAGCTGACCCTGGCGAACCACCCGGGCGGCGGAGCCGTCGCCACCCTGCGCCTGCCCGAGCAGGACGAACCGCCGGCACAGGAGTGAGCCGGCAGGGGTGAGCCGACACGGCCGAGCCCATACACGGCCGAGCCGATACACGGCTGATACGCGGCCGCGCCGCGACGCATACAGGACCACGCGTCAGTGGATGCGTGACGGCGGCGATGCCGACACCTCCCGACCGGACGATGGCACGGACATGATCGTCCGCTCTCTCCCGGAGGTGCCCGCATGGCGTGGCGCGACCACGTACCCGGCCTCGACGGCCTTCGCCGCACCGACCGGACCGACCGGACCGACCGGCCCGACCGGACCGAACCCGGCGCGACCCCCCGGGAGCCGGCCGGCCGCGGCGGGGCGGTGGCGCGCAACCGTGTGCTGCAGGGGGTGATCGTGGGGGCCGCGCTGCTGCTGGTGATCGCCTCCTGCGGGGCGTTCGGCGACGGCGCGGACCGCCACGAGGCGGCCGGCACCCGCCCCGCCGGTGAGGCGCCGACCGCCCTGTCCCTGCCCTGGCCGAAGGAGGGCCAGTCGGCGGTGTGGGCCGAGGGCCTGGGCAGCCTCGGCGCCCACGGCGGCCACGAGCCCGTGCCGATCGCCAGCCTCACCAAGATGATGACCGCGTACGTCCTGCTCCAGGAGCATCCCCTGAGCGCCACGGAACCCGGGCCCACCGTCGAGATCGACGCCACCGCCGCCGACGAGTCGGGGTCCGGCTCCGAGACGACCGCGTACGTGTGGCAGGGACAGGAGCTCTCCCAGCGACAGCTGCTGGAACTGATGCTGCTGCCCTCCGCCAACAACATCGCCCGCTTCCTGGCCCGCTGGGACGCGGGCAGCCAGGAGGCGTTCGTGGCCAAGATGAACCGCGCCGCGCGGGAACTCGGCATGGACGACACCACCTACACCGGCGCGAGCGGCGTCGAGGCCACCACCACGAGCACCGCCCGGGACCAGCTGACGCTCGCCAGGGAGGCGATGAAGGACCGGGCGTTCCGCTCGATCGTCGCCGAGCCGCGCGCGACCGTCCCCGGCAGCGGGACCATCGCCAACACCAACACCCTGCTCGGCCGCGACGGCGTCATCGGCGTGAAGACGGGCACCACCACAGCGGCGGGCGGCAACCTGGTCTGGGCGACGACCGTGACGGTGCGCGGCGCGGAGCGGCTGGTCCTCGGGGCCGTACTCCATCAGCGTGCCGGCACCAGTCCGCCGGAGGCGGGCCCGGCGGCGCGCGACGCCAGTGCCGCGCTGATCTCGGCGCTGCGCGAGAAGCTGCCGCGCGCCCTGGAAGCCCGGACGGCCGAGGCGGCCGGGCGATGATCCGGTCCCTCCCGCGGACGTCAGCGCCGACGGACCCGCCTCCCCGCCCCGGCCCCCCGCGGGCCCCGCTGCGCCGGTGGCTGCCGCTGTCCTGGCGGCGGGGCCGCGTCGTCGCCGCCCTCGCCGTCACCGTGGCCCTGGGGATGCTCATCCTTCCCCACCTGCCCAACCGCTTCGGCAACCTCGGCAGCCTGGCCCAGACCCTGCTGCCCTGGACCGGGGTGGCCGTGCCCGTCCTGCTGCTGTTCGCGCTGGCCCGCCGCTCCGCCGCCGCCGTGACGGCCCTGACCCTGCCCGCTCTGGTCTGGCTGTCCCTGCATGGCCACGCACTGCTCGACAAGGAACGCGGACGGGGCGACCTGACCCTGGTCTCGCACAACGTCGACAGCGCGAACCCCGACCCGGCCGGCACCGCCCGCCGCCTCGCCGAGTCCGGAGCCGACGTGATCGCGCTGGAAGAACTGTCCCCGCCCGCGACACCGCACTACGAGCGCGCCCTCGCCGCCGCCTACCCGCACCACGCGGTCATGGGCACGGTCGGCGTGTGGAGCAAGGTCCCGATCAGCGACACCCGGGCCGTACCGATCATGCCGTGGCCCCGCGCACTGCGCACCACGCTGCACACCCCGAAGGGCCCGGTCGCGGTGTACGTGGCACACCTCGCCTCGGTGAGGGTGCTCCCGAGCCGGGGCTTCACCACCGACCGCCGCAACGAGGCCGCCGACCGCCTCGCCCACGCCCTGAGCACCGAACCCCTGGCCCGGACCGTGCTCGTCGGTGACCTCAACGGCAGTGCCGACGACAGGGCGTTGACGTCCGTCACCTCCGGACTCCGCTCCGCACAGGACACGGCGGGCAACGGTTTCGGCTTCAGCTGGCCGGCCGCGTTCCCCGTCGTCCGCATCGACCACATCCTGTCCAGACACCTCCCCGCGACCCGCTCATGGACCCTCCCCGCCACCACCAGCGACCACCTGCCCGTCGCCGCGTCCTTCGACCTGTGACCCCAGCCGCACGGACACGCCGCGGCGACCGCGCCACCGACATCCAGCGAGCCACGCCGGCCGCCCCCTCCGGTCAGCCGGTCGCGACCCGGCCGACGGGGGGAGGGGCCAGGAGATCATCGCGCCCACTGCGACTCTTCCGGAGGGCACACGACACAAGACCCCACCCTCAGCATCGCTGCTGCTGGTGAGGTCTTGACGAAGTGCCTCGACGGACGGCAGGACGTCGCCAACCGGCCGCATCGAGGACCTGCTTCGCGCGTACGAGTGACCCCGCCTGACCGTGTCCGAGGCCCCTGGCATCCGCCAGGGGCTTCGATGTCTTCCAGGTGTGCTCGCTCAGAACGCTGGTTCCACGGGGTCCTCGGTGGGGAGCTGCTGCGCGCGGGTGCCGAAGGGGTTGTCGATGACATACCGCCAACGGCCGTCCGGACCCCGCCGGGCAACCTCGGTGGCAGTGCCCTCGACGTGCACAGCCCGTCCCTCCCGGTCGGTCCCGTCGATGGCCCAGTCGACTATCAGCAGCGCCAGGTCTCCGTTGCGGTACACGTGCCGCGGACGGACCGAGATGGGGACTCCGAGCTTTTGCAGGCGGCCGTTGGCGGCGTGCAGGTCGGGGCCGGTCACCGGCGTTCCCGGCTGCGGGACCAGCACTGCCGCGTCCTCGTAGACCTGCGCCAACGCGGTGGCGTCGCCGCTGTTGAATCGCTCGGCGAACACCGCGGGCACCTCTTCGGGCCGATCGGCCAAGGCTCGCATGATCGACAGACGTCCTTCCGGGGCGGGAGAATCGAAGTGCCCCACACGTTAGGAGGCGGTCTCGTGACTCACCGAACGGTTGGTCACCCGGCAGGGCTCCCCGACGACCCGCGCGCGCATGTCACCGCACCAACCCCCGAGTGCCCGGTGGAGATCACGCTGGCGGCCCTGCACGGCCGCTGGACGACGTTGGTGGTTCGCGAACTGCTACGTGGTGACCGCTCCTACAGCGAGCTGCGTGCGGCCCTGCCCATGTTGTCGGACAAGGTGCTGTCCGACCGATTGGCACAACTCGGCGAGGCCGGAGTCGTCGAGCGCGACCGTCGACCGGGCTGGCCACCGCGAGTGCGCTATGCGCTCACCCCGAGTGGACACCGACTCGGCCCTGTCCTGCAGGCTCTGTGGGATTGGGGGACGGATGTCTCACCATGAGGCAGCGGGGCTGAGAGCGGCTGTGCGACAAGCCCTGTTCGCTGACCGGTCGGACTGAGTCGTCTCATGCGCGGCGATGCTCCAAGATCCCGTCCACGCCTCGTCCACAGATCCCGACATACAGCCGCTCCGGGCCACACCCGCCTGCACACACGCGAAGACCCCGACCCGGCGAAAGCGCTGCTGGCGGGGTCTTTGGGCACCTCATGCAGGAGGATGTCCGCAACACGGTCACGCACTTCAACGCGCCGTCACTCAGGGCCGAACAACTCGACCTGCTCGACAGCTTCGTCTCCATGCTGCGCCTGTACGACCCTGACTACGGGGCGACCGATATGGGCTCGACCACGTAACCGGCCGTTCCGGCCGGCTGCCCTCGCGAGAATGGGCAGAGCGCGGAGACTCCGACCGCGGCCTCGACGGGGCGGAGCGGTCAGATCTTGATCACGGTCGCGCGTCCGCCGCAGAGGGCAGTGAGGTCCTCTGGGTCAGAGGTGAGGATGGTGGCCGGGCCTGGTGCGGCCAGGGCGGTCGCGGCGAGCATGGCGTCGATGGCGTACTTGTGGCCGTGCAGGCCGGCGTCAGCGAGGAGAGCGGCGGCGTGGCGGGCGATGGGCTCGGTGACCGGTTCGATGACGAGTCGGGAGAGCGTCCATTCCAGGGCCGGGCGGTTGATGCGGGGATGGACCACTTCGACGAGGGTGACCGCCGAGGTGATCACACGCAGGTCGTCGGCGCGGGCCAGGGCTAGCCAGGCAGTGACCGTACGGTCGCGCAGGACAGCCTTGGCCAGGCCTTCGCTGTCGAGGACGAGGGTGCCGCCGGGGACTGCGGGAGAGCGGGTCACGCTGCGCTCGCCCCGTGCCGGGTCTGCTCGCGACGGGCCTGGTTGAGCTGGTCGCGCAGGGACTGGATCTCGTCGTCCGTGACGGGTCCGTGCTCGGCTTCGGCGACGGTGATGAGTTCGTTGAGGTTGTCGCGTTCGATCTGGCGGGCGACAGCGGCGGCCACGTAGGCGGACAGGCCGGAGGGGCCGCTGCGGGCCTTGGCGGCTTCGGCGATGTCGCGCGGCATGGTGATCGAGTACTTGCCGGTGGGCTCACTCATGCTACTCATCCTACCCATCATCCTCCCGACCCAGCAGCTTTCCGGCTGGCATGGCTGCCGCAGGCGACGTGTCGACTGGAGAGATGCGGTGGTCGCCCTGCGGAATGCGGCAGGCCGGGGACGAGGTGCTCGAACAGTCCACAGCTAGTCCCCAGCACCTGACATATGGCCGCTCCGGGCCGCATACGCCTGCACATACGCGAAGACCCCGTTCTCAGCGTTTCCGCTGGTGACGGGGTCTTTGGGCACCTCATACAGGGTGCCCCCGGCAGGATTCGAACCTGCGCACACGGCTCCGGAGGCCGTTGCTCTATCCCCTGAGCTACGGGGGCGTGTCGGTCGCGGTTGGTGTTGCTCGCGGCGACGGGTAGAACACTACCAGCTCGTCCGGGGTGGTCATGAACGGGTTTTCGCGGACCGCGTCACTCGCGCGGGCCGCCCCCGCACCACCCGGGGTTCCCGCCCGCCGTCACCTTCCGCCCCGTTCCTCCCCCGCACGGGGCGGAAGTGGGGAAAACCCGGACGCGGTGGCCGGTCCCGACCTACTCTCGAGTTGTGCCTAGGGCGTCTGGCCGGGTTCTTGTTGTGGACGACAACAAGGTCATCCGGCAGCTGATCAGGGTCAATCTCGAGCTGGAGGGCTTCGAGGTCGTGACCGCGGCCGACGGTGCCGAGTGTCTGGAAGTCGTCCATCAGGTGCAGCCCGACGCCGTCACGCTGGACGTGGTCATGCCCCGGCTGGACGGGGTGAAGACCGCCGCCCGGCTGCGTGCCGATCCGCGTACGCGGGACCTTCCCATCGCCATGGTCAGTGCCAGTACGCAGTACGAGGTCGACGCCGGATTCGAGGCAGGGGTCGACGCCTTTCTGTCCAAGCCCTTCGAACCCGCCGAACTGGTCGCGCTCGTGCGGCGGTTGGTGGAGCGGAAGGTCCTCGGGGACGCGGGGGCGTTCCGGGAGGTGTTCGGGGTGGCGGGGGAGGAGCGGGAGTCGCCCGCTCCCGCCGCGCCGCCGACCCGTCCGGCCTGAGCGGGCGCGGTGCTCCACCGCGCTTTCCGTCCACATCCCGGGATCAGCCCCAAACCTGTTCGCGTACCCACCCCCCTCCTCCCCTACGCTTGACCCGTGACCCCCGTAGAGCTCTCCCGTACCGTGCTGCACGCGGTGCGTCGCGCCGTCGACGCGGGGGAGCTCGGTGTGACCGTCCCGGCGCGGGCCGTGGTCACTCCGCCGGGGCCCGGAGGGTGCGGCGACTACGCCACCGGCATCGCCCTCCAGCTCGCCCGGCCGGCCGGGCAGCCGCCCCGCCGCGTGGCCGAGGTGCTGCGGCCCTACCTCGTCGAGGCCGACGGCATCCGTGACGTCGTCCTCACCGGGCCCGGATTCCTCAACATCAGCCTTCACGGCACCGCGCCCGCCGCCCTCGTTCAGGAGATCCTGCGCCGCGGCCCCCGGTACGGGTACGTGGAGGAGCCCGACGGCGAGCCCGACGGCGGGATCGTGCAGCTGCACTGCCCCCACGACCTGCGTGCGGTCGTCGTCGCGGAAGCCGCCGCGCGCATCCTGCGCTCCCAGGGCGCCCACGTGCGCACCACCGCCGAGGCCTTCGACCCGGAGTGGACCGCCGCCCTCGGCGTACGCGTCGACGCGATCGGGCCGCCGGCGCCCGTGGAGGCGCTTGTGGAGGCGCCCGCGGATCTGCCCGTCACCCGCCACCCCAGCACCCGCCACCCCAGCACCCGCCACCCCAGCACCACCCGCCCCGTCGCCATCCGCCCCGTCCCCGCCCCCGGCGATCCCGACCCCCTCCGCCTCGGCCGGGACGCCGCACGCTGGGCCCTGCTCCACCC
>NZ_JAGMUE010000412.1:0-918 GCF_019049165.1 Streptomyces sp. AC627_RSS907 | reverse complement strand
CCTGCGCTGTGAAGACGCTACGGGTCGACCTCGCGCGCGACCCGTCGTTCCAGGCCCGGTTCCGCCGTGAGGCCCAGTCGGCCGCCTCGCTCAACCATCCCGCGATCGTCGCGGTGTACGACACCGGCGAGGACTACGTCGACGGCGTCTCGATCCCCTACATCGTGATGGAGTACGTCGACGGCTCGACCCTTCGCGAACTGCTCCACTCCGGGCGGAAGTTGCTGCCCGAGCGGTCGATGGAGATGACCGTCGGCATCCTGCAGGCCCTGGAGTACTCGCACCGCAACCAGATCGTCCACCGCGACATCAAGCCGGCCAACGTCATGCTGACGCGCACCGGCCAGGTCAAGGTGATGGACTTCGGCATCGCGCGCGCGATGGGCGAGTCCGGCATGACGATGACGCAGACCGCCGCCGTCATCGGCACCGCCCAGTACCTCTCGCCCGAGCAGGCCAAGGGCGAGCAGGTGGACGCGCGCAGCGACCTCTACTCGACCGGCTGCCTGCTGTACGAACTGCTGACGGTGCGGCCCCCGTTCGTCGGCGACTCGCCGGTGGCCGTCGCCTACCAGCACGTGCGCGAGGAGCCGCAGCCGCCCAGCGCGTACGACCCCGAGATCACGCCCGAGATGGACGCGATCGTGTTGCGGGCGCTGGTGAAGGACCCGGACTACCGCTACCAGTCGGCCGACGAGATGCGCGCCGACATCGAGGCGGCCCTCGACGGGCAGCCGGTGGCGGCCACGGCCGCGCTCGGCGCCGTCGGCTACGGCGACGACCAGCCGACGGCCATGCTCCGGTCGCAGGACGCTGCGGCGCAGACGACCATGCTGCCGCCCGCGCGCGACGACGACGGCGGCTTCGGCTACGACGAGCGCGGGGATCGGCACCGCGGCGAGAAGAAGAGCCACACCT
>NZ_JAGMUE010000411.1:0-599 GCF_019049165.1 Streptomyces sp. AC627_RSS907 | reverse complement strand
ACGCAGCACGCCGCCACCGCAGCGCTGCGGCGCGAGGATGTCGGCCGCGTCGCTGAACTCCTCGTGGCTGACGACCGACAGCGCGTGCACGGGGGCCACGTGCGTGGGATGGATACAGGTCTTGCCCTGGAGGCCGTTGGCGCGGTCGAGTTCGATCTCGCGCAGCAGGCCGTCCATGTCGTGCTCGATGAGGGCGGTACGCAGCGCCTCGGCCTCGCCGATGAAGGGGCTGCGCCGAAGCTGCGGCTTGAACATCCGCTCGTGCGGCTTGAAGTACTCCCACACGGGGCCGGTCACGGTGAACCCGGTGCCGTCCGCGCGGCCGAGCACGTTGACCACGTCCGCGATGACGGAGGCGACCAACTGCACGTCGTACGCGGTCATGTCGGGCGCCCGGCGCAGCCCGTAGGCGGAGCAGAAGTCGGTGACGCCGAGGCGCAGGGCCAGCACCCGGTCCCGGTACTTGTCGACGGTGCGGGCTATGCCGCCGAGCGTCTCCCCGCGCGTCTCCAGGTGCAGCAGCTCCGGCGACTCCAGGACCGGCATGGCGTACAGCCGCCGCTCCAGGGCCGGGCCGCACGAGGTCAGCGCCTCCAGGA
>NZ_JAGMUE010000410.1:0-636 GCF_019049165.1 Streptomyces sp. AC627_RSS907 | reverse complement strand
GCCATGCCGACGATGGCGATCGGCTCGGAGGCCGCCGTGGTCAGCGCGTGGTTGCGCCGTCGCAGGGACTCGACCTCCTTGAGGGAGGCCCGCAGTGCCTTGACGACTTCTTCGCTCGATGCGGTCATCGATAACTCCGAACCTCATGAACTGAACGATTAGTTGTCACCGAGGGCCACCCGAACCAGGTCGTCCAGGTCCATCGCGTCGAGCGCGGCGCCCTGCTGCTCCGCCACGGGCTCCGCGGCGTGTTCGCCGTGCTCGCCCCCGGCCTCGGCGAGGCCCAGGAGGGTTCGTACGAGACCGGCCTCCTGGAACCGGGCCAGCGGTATCGCCGCCAACGCCCGGCGGAACTCCGCCTCGTCCGGCTGGCCATCGGCCGTGGCCGGCGCGGGCCCGTCGGCGCCGGACTCGGTGGCGTCATCGCCGGGGAAGAGTTCGGCCGCCAGGTAGCGCCCCATGGCGTTGGGGGTGGGGTGGTTGAAGATGAGGGTGGCGGGCAACCGTCGCCCCACCTCGGCACCGAGCCGGTTACGGAGGTCGAGCGCGGTGAGCGAGTCGACGCCGAGATCCAGGAAGCCGCGCTCGGGATCGATCGACTCCACCGTGGGGTGCCCGAGGACCGTCGCCACCTGG
>NZ_JAGMUE010000409.1:0-603 GCF_019049165.1 Streptomyces sp. AC627_RSS907 | reverse complement strand
CTGGCCACCGTCAGGAACCGGCCCTCGCGGCTCAGGGTGATGCCACAGCCGTCCGCTGCGGGCGTACGGGCCAGCGCGTGGTCGGCCAGGGTGTCCAGAAACCCTTCCAGGGAGTCGGTCTCCAGAAGGAAATCGGTCACATGCAGGTCGTCGTCGTGTGCCATGGAAAAGCCCCTCGCGCAGGTCATACGGGCCTGCCGTCGGCATCGGTCAGAATGTGCGGCGCCAGGGGCCACGGCCCAGACCGGAGGGGAATCTCCCGGCGTCAGCGGTCGCCCTGGCCCGCGAAGGAGCCGGCGGGGGCGGCCACACCTCCAGCATCGCACGCACGTTCGCCACACCGCACCGCTTCCAGCCGCGCCGGCCCCGGTGACGCAGGTCGTCACGTTGAGGCCGAACCGAACGTCGGCACCGCCCCTCGCGTGGTGAAGCCTCCCGACACCCGCGCCACGTCACGGACCAGCGGTGACGCGGGAGCGGAGAAGCTCCCTGCGGGGCGGTCCCCGACGGTTGCCTCCACGCCGCCCGCCTCCTGGACGTGGACCCCGGCCGCTGCCTCGCCCAGGGGGGGCACCGACGCCGGCATCGCGGCAGCCGCTGTCG
>NZ_JAGMUE010000408.1:0-1198 GCF_019049165.1 Streptomyces sp. AC627_RSS907 | reverse complement strand
TGGTGCCTTCCTCTTGGTAGAGGTAGGGGACGGCGTCCAGTCTGAAGCCGTCGATGCCGAGGTCGAGCCAGAATTTGAGGGCGGCGAGCATTTCCTCCTGGACGGCGGGGTTCTCGTAGTTGAGGTCGGGCTGGTGGGAGAAGAAGCGGTGCCAGTAGTACTGGCCGCGGACGGCGTCGTAGGTCCAGTTGGAGGCCTCGGTGTCGACGAAGATGATGCGGGCGTCCTGGAACTGTTTGTCGTCGTCCGCCCAGACGTAGTAGTCGCCGTAGGGGCCGTCGGGGTTGTTGCGTGATTCCTGGAACCACGGGTGCTGGTCGCTGGTGTGGTTCATGACGAAGTCGATGATCACGCGCATGCCGCGTTGGTGGGCGGCGTCGACGAACTCGACGAAGTCGGCGAGGTCGCCGAACTCGGGCAGGACGGCGGTGTAGTCGCTGACGTCGTAGCCGCCGTCCCTGAGGGGTGATGTGAAGAAGGGCGGGAGCCAGAGGCAGTCCACGCCCAGCCATTGCAGGTAGTCCAGTTTGGCGGTGAGGCCTTTGAGGTCGCCGACGCCGTCGCCGTTGCTGTCCTGGAAGGAGCGGACGAGGACCTCGTAGAAGACGGCTCGTTTGAACCAGTCCGGGTCCCGGTCCTTGGCGGGTGTGTCCTCGAAGGTGTCCGGCACGGGCTCGTTGACGATCATGTGATGGGTGACCCTCCGATCTGCGGGTGGGACGGTCGCAGAACCGTGCAGACGTGCGCGGGCGTACGGCCCGGTTCCAGGCGCACATAGTTGGCCCTGCCCCAGTGGTAGGTCTCGCCGGTGAGCTCGTCGCGCACCGGAACCGACTCGTGCCAGTCCAGGCCGAGTTGCGGCATGTCCAACGAGACCGTCGCCTCCTGGGTGTGGTGGGGGTCGAGGTTGGCCACCACCAGAACGGTGTTCGATCCCCGCCGCTTCGAGTAGGCGATCACCTCCTCCTTGTCCGTGGGGTGGAAGTGCAGATCGCGCAGCTGGTGCAGCGCCGGGTTCTCGCGGCGGATGGTGTTGAGGCGGGTGATGAGGGGGGCGATGGTGCGGCCCTCGCGGGCGGCGGCGGCCCAGTCGCGGGGTTTGAGCTGGTACTTCTCCGAGTCGAGGTATTCCTCGCTGCCTTCGCGCAGGGGGGTGTTCTCGCAGAGTTCGTAGCCGCTGTAGATGCCCCAGGTGGGG
>NZ_JAGMUE010000407.1:0-878 GCF_019049165.1 Streptomyces sp. AC627_RSS907 | reverse complement strand
AGCGCGAGGAGCTGCTTCTTCGGCTCGTTCTTCGGCGCGATGCGGTACTGGATGTTGGGCCGGTCGAAGCTGGCGACGAAGTGCCGGGCGTCCTTGAGGTTCAGCCGTACGGCGATCTCCTCGTGGGTGGCCTCGGTGGCCGTCGCGGTGAGCGCGATGCGCGGCACGGTGGGCCAGCGCTCGTGCAGGGCGGACAGGGCCAGGTAGTCGGGCCGGAAGTCGTGGCCCCACTGGGCGACGCAGTGCGCCTCGTCGATCGCGAACAGCGAGATCTGGCCACGGTCGAGCAGCCGCAGCGTGGACTCCGTGCGCAGCCGCTCGGGGGCCAGGTAGAGCAGGTCGATCTCGCCGGCGAGGAACGACGCCTCGACCACCTGCCGCTCCTCGAAGTCCTGCGTGGAGTTGAGGAAGCCGGCGCGCACGCCGAGCGCGCGCAGCGCGTCGACCTGGTCCTGCATGAGCGCGATCAGCGGCGAGATGACGACGCCGACGCCGCCGCGCACCAGCGCGGGGATCTGGTAGCACAGCGACTTGCCGCCACCGGTCGGCATCAGCACGAGCGCGTCGCCGCCGCCGACGACGTGCTCGATGATCTCCTCCTGCGGGCCACGGAAGGCGTCGTAACCGAAGACCCGGCGCAGCGTGCGGACGGCCGCCGACTCCTCCCCGCCGCCCCCCGCGCCCGCGGACCCGGCTGGGGTGCGATCCGTGTCCGCCTGCCCCGTGGCCGGCGCGGCGGCGGCACTCGCGGGGCCGCCGGGGCCACCGGACGGGCCGGCCGCCCCGGGGGCGTCGGTCGCGTCGAGTGCCTCGGACGCCGCGGAGACGTCGCCGAGGTCGTGATCGAGGGGAGGGGGAGTCATTCGGCAATTCTATGG
>NZ_JAGMUE010000406.1:0-580 GCF_019049165.1 Streptomyces sp. AC627_RSS907 | reverse complement strand
GTCATCGGCTTCGCGATGTTCGGCAGCATGACCTACCTGCCGACGTTCCTCCAGGTCGTCCACGACGTCACGCCGACCATGTCCGGCGTGCACATGCTGCCCATGGTGCTCGGGCTGCTCATCGCCTCCACGGCCTCCGGGCAGATCGTCAGCCGCACCGGCCACTACCGCGTCTTCCCCATCGCCGGCACCGCCGTCACCGCGCTCGGCCTGCTGCTGCTCCACCAGCTCGACCGGCACAGCGGCGTGGTCGAGATGAGCGCGTACTTCTTCGTCTTCGGCCTCGGGCTCGGCCTGGTGATGCAGGTCCTGGTGCTGATCGTGCAGAACGCGGTGGACTACGCGGACCTCGGCGTGGCCACCTCGGGCGCCACGTTCTTCCGCTCCATCGGCGCCTCGTTCGGCGTCTCCATCTTCGGCACGATCTTCGCCAACAAGCTCGGCCCGCGCATATCCGACGCGCTCGCCGGACAGCCGCTGCCACCCGGCGTGAGCCCCGACTCGCTCAGCGCCGACCCGCGCGCGGTGAGCGGACTCCCGCCCGGCGAGCGCGCCGGCGTGCTCGACGCGTACGCCGCCT
>NZ_JAGMUE010000405.1:0-595 GCF_019049165.1 Streptomyces sp. AC627_RSS907 | reverse complement strand
GGTCTCGGCCCAGGCGGGCTGGGACGACGTCCTGCGCGACGTGACGGACGCCGCTCTGGCGCGTGGCAAGGACGGCATCGAGGCGTCGTACGCGAAGTTCGTCTCCAAGGGCAAGCTCACGGCCGAGGACGCCGAGCAGGCGCTGGCCCGCATCACCACCACCACCGACCTGGACGCCGCCGCCGACGCGGACATCGTGGTCGAGGCCGTCTTCGAGAAGATCGAGGTCAAGCGCGAGATCTTCGCGACCCTCGACGGCCTGGTGAAGGACGAGACGATCCTCGCCTCCAACACCTCCGCCATCCCGATCACCAAGATCGCCGCGGCGACCTCGCGCCCGGAGCGGGTCGTGGGCACCCACTTCTTCTCGCCGGTCCCGCTGATGGCGCTGTGCGAACTCGTCCGCGGCTACAAGACCAGCGACGAAACCCTCGCCGCGGCCCGCGAGTTCGCCGAGGGCATCGGCAAGACCTGCGTGGTCGTCAACCGCGACGTGGCCGGCTTCGTCACCACCCGCCTCATCTCGGCGCTCGTCGTCGAGGCGGCCAAGCTGTACGAGTCCGGCGTGGCCAGCGCCGAGGACATCGACATCGCC
>NZ_JAGMUE010000404.1:0-584 GCF_019049165.1 Streptomyces sp. AC627_RSS907 | reverse complement strand
ACCCGCGGCTCGCGCAGGCCATGGAGACGACGGCCCGCATCGGCGCCCTGCTGGCGGCCGAGGCGCGCAGCGGAGCGGAGCTCGGGGAGTTGCTCCGGGCCCTCCTGGTGGGGCCGCCCGCGGGGCGGGACGAGGCGGAGGCGGCGCTGCGCGACGCGCTCCGCGGGACGGCGCGGGGCCCGCTCGCCGTCGTCGCCGTCACCCCCTGGGACACCGAGAACCCCGCGGAGGCCGGCCCCCTGCCCAACCTGTCGGGGCTCGCCGCCGTCTGCGCCATCGCCGGTCGGCCCCGGGCGGCTGGTTCGGGCGCCGCCGGGGCGTCGACGGGCGCGCCCCACGCGCCGAGGACGAGCCTGGCCGCGCTGGTTCGGCTGCGTTCGGGCGCGTCGCTCGACCCGGCGCACGCGACGGCGGAGCAACTGCTGCGTTCGCCGCGCGCGGCCGGCGCCGAGCCGGAGCCGCGCTCCGGCACGGCCGACGCCGGCGGGCGGGGGTCGGCGGACGGGGCACGGAGCACGGAGCACGGGGCGGGCCCCGTGGCGTCCGGCTCCGTGGCACCGTCCGGCGGCGGGGCGCCGTCCGGG
>NZ_JAGMUE010000044.1:0-49925 GCF_019049165.1 Streptomyces sp. AC627_RSS907 | reverse complement strand
ACGCCGGAACCGGCGAGGGCGGCGGAGGCGGGCGGCCCGGGGCCCAGGCCGCACCCGCACAGCCCCCCGCCCCGGCGGCCCCCGCTCCCGCTCCCGCCCCGACTCCTGCCCAGGCCCCCGCTCCCGCCCCGGCACCCGCGCCCGGCGCCTGGCCCGCCGCGGCTCCCGCGGGCGGCGGGCGGCGGCCCGGCGGATGGCCCACGACGGCTCCCGCCGGCGGTGGACGGCCTCAGGCACCGGCCTCGCCGGGCCCGTCGACGCCCGCCCCGGCACCGGGGACCGCGACGACGGCCACCGCTGTGCCCGCCGCCCCGGCCCCGTCCCCGAGCGGTGGGCCCGACCCGCGCGCGCTGTGGCCCAACATCCTCGAAGCGGTCAAGAACCGCCGACGGTTCACCTGGATCCTGCTCAGCCAGAACGCCCAGGTGACCGGTTTCGACGGCACGACCCTCCAGATCGGCTTCGTCAACGCGGGCGCCCGCGACAACTTCCTGAGCAGCGGCAGCGAGGACGTGCTCCGGCAGGCCCTCACCGAGCAGTTCGGCGTGCAGTGGAAGACCGAGGCGGTCGTCGACCCCTCCGGCGGTTCGGCCCCCGCGCCCTCCGTCGGCCCACCCGGCGGATACGGCGGCTCCGGCGGCGGCCCGGCCGGTGGGTACGGCGGCTCCGGCGGCGGTGGGTACGGCGGCGGTGGGTACGGCGCGGGCGCGCCCGCGCAGCGTCCGGCGGCGCCGGCTCCCGCGGCCCCGGCCGCACCCGCACAGGCCCCCGCGCCGCCGCCCGCCGCCGCGGCCCCGGCCTCCGCCCCGGCGGCCGGCCCGGCCCCCCGGCGCACGGCCCCCGAGCCTCCGGCGCCGCCCCCGGTCTCCCCGGAGGACGACATCCCGGAGGACGACGACCCCGACCTCGACGAGTCGGCCCTCTCCGGCAAGGAACTGCTGGTGCGCGAGCTGGGAGCGACCGTCGTGGAGGAGATCGCGCACGAGTAGCGGCGGCCCGCGCGGTCCGGCACCCCGGGTGTTGGAGGAAACGCCAAGCGCGTCTCGTCCGCCGCTTCGGAAGCCCGCACAAACCGACCCGGCCCGTTCCCATTAGGCTGACCCCGTGAAGGTCCTTGTCATCGGCGGCGGCGCCCGCGAACACGCCCTGTGCCGTTCCCTGTCCCTCGACCCCGACGTCACCGCGCTGCACTGCGCGCCCGGCAACGCCGGGATCGCCGAGGTCGCCGAACTGCACCAGGTCGACGCCCTCGACGGCGCGGCCGTGACCGCGCTGGCCACCAGGCTCGGCGCCGAACTGGTCGTGGTCGGGCCGGAGGCTCCCCTGGTCGCCGGGGTCGCCGACGCCGTGCGCGAGGCGGGCATCCCGGTGTTCGGCCCCTCCGGGCAGGCCGCGCGGCTCGAAGGCTCCAAGGCCTTCGCCAAGGACGTCATGGCCGCCGCCGGCGTCCCCACGGCCCGCTCGTACGTCTGCACCGGCCCGGCCGAGGTGGACTCGGCCCTCGACGCCTTCGGCGCCCCGTACGTCGTCAAGGACGACGGTCTGGCCGCCGGCAAGGGTGTCGTCGTCACCGACGACATCGAGGCGGCGCGGGCGCATGCGACGGCCTGCGACCGCGTCGTCATCGAGGAGTACCTGGACGGCCCCGAGGTCTCCCTCTTCGCCATCACCGACGGCGAGACCGTCCGCCCCCTCCAGCCCGCCCAGGACTTCAAGCGGGCCCTCGACGGCGACGAGGGCCCGAACACCGGCGGCATGGGCGCGTACTCGCCGCTGCCGTGGGCCGACCCCAAGCTGGTCGACGAGGTCGTGGACAGCGTGCTCCAGCCGACCGTCGACGAGATGCGCCGCCGGGGCACCCCGTTCTCCGGCCTGCTGTACGCGGGTCTCGCGATCACCTCCCGAGGCGTCCGCGTCATCGAGTTCAACGCCCGCTTCGGCGACCCCGAGACCCAGGTCGTACTGGCCCGCCTGAAGACCCCGCTCGCCGGTCTGCTGATGGCGGCCGCCACCGGCAACCTCGCCGACCTGGAGCCCCTGCGCTGGAGCGACGACGCGGCCGTCACCGTGGTCGTCGCCTCCCACAACTACCCCGGCACCCCGCGCACCGGCGACCCGATCACCGGCCTCGACGAGGTGGCCGCCGAGGACGCCCCGCACGCCTACGTCCTGCACGCCGGCACCCGGAGCGAGGGCGACACCGTCGTCAGCGCCGGCGGTCGCGTCCTGTCCGTCACGGCCACCGGCGCGGATCTCACCGAGGCCCGCGACCGCGCCTACCGTGCGGTCGCCCGCATCGGTCTCGACGGCTCCCAGCACCGTACGGACATCGCGGCGAAGGCGGCGGCGGACGCGTAGGACGGCGCCGCACCGCTCCGGAGGCTCCGGAGCAGCCCATTCCGCACCGAACCGGCAGGCCCCGGCTCCCTCCCAGGAGTCGGGGCCTGATCCTTGCTGTGTGTCACCCACCTTTCCCCAAAGCCATTCCATCGAGTGACCGATGCGCCATACGGCTGACGGGCGGGAAGGCCCCAACTAGGGTGCGGCGCAAGCTTTCCGGCACTTGGCCCACCGGCATTGCGATGTCAGTGCCGGGTGCCACAGTGGGGGAGTGGGCATCAGCAGAAGAGCAGCAGCACGGGACGGCCGAGCCGGACGGGACAGACCGGTCGGACGGCACGGAGCCGTGGGGCGAGCACGACGAGCCGCGGGGCAGCACAGGGCAGCAAGGAGGGGGTGAGCTCAGGCCGTGACCGGTATCGGTGGTGTGGAGACGGGCGCGCAGACCGCGCGCTCCCGGGCGCTGGCCGTGCTGCGCGTCCGCTCCCGGGCAGTGGCCGTCGCCCTGCTGCCCGCTGCCGCCGCCGTGATCCTGCTCGTGGGTGGGTCCACCGGTCATCTCGTGGGCAGGGGCTGGGACGCCGCCCGCTGGGCCGTCTCCGTGCTCGCGCTCCTCGTCCTGGCGGCCGCCGCAGGTGTCGCCCTGGTCGTCTCCCGCGCCCGGCCGGCCATGACCCCGACGGTCACGATCGCCGAGACGTCGGCCCCGGACCTCTACCGGATGGTGCGCGACCTGGCCGAGCGGCTCGACGTCCCCGCCCCCTCCGCGATAGCGCTCACGCCGGACTGCGACAGCTGGCTGGAGGACCGCACCCACCCGGCGCACGGCCCCCCGCGCGCGGACCGGCACGACGACGCGGCCGGCGGGGCCGCCCCCGTCCACCGCCGCGGCCCCGCCGCCCCCGTCCTCGTCATCGGCTCCCCCTTCCTGTGGTGGATGCGCGTCGGCGAGCTGCGCGCGGTCCTCGCCCCGGTCGTCGCCGGTACGGGACCCTCGGCACACCCCGACATAGCCGCCGCCCGCCGCTTCATACGGGGCCTGGACGCGGCGGTGGCGGTGGCCTCGACGCGGAAGCGCTGCCTGCTGTCCCGCGCGGTGTGCGCCGGTCTGGGCCACGTGTGCCGGCTCCTGCTGCGCAGCTGCCGGGGGCATGTGGCGGAGATGGAGCGCGGGGTCGCGGCGGCGGCCGCCGAGCGCGCCAAGGCCGTGGACTACGGCCTGCGGATCGTCGCGCAGGAGCAGGTCGGACTCGCCTACGCGGGCTGGGACCGGCTGCTGACCCGGGTGGCGCTCCCCGCCTGGCGGATGGGGCGCTGGCCCTCCCGGCTGGACGTGGGCGTCGTCGCCGCGCTCACGGAGCTGTCCCGCCGGGACCGCCTGGCCGAGGGGTTCGCCTCACGCCTGGGCGAGCGTCCCGCCTGCGACCTGCTGGAGGAGCCCGGACTGATGGACGAGGCGGTCTCCCTCCTCGCCGCGCGCCTCTTCCACGGAGGGCCGGCCGGGACCGGCCAGGACTGGTCGCCGGTGGAGTGGGACGAGTATCCCGAGGAGGTCGTCGACCGGACCTGGCGCACGGAGGCGGCCCGCCTCCACCGCGTCCTGGACACCCTGGGCGTCCGCCGCACCACACCGGGCACCGACGGCCCCACCCTCACCCGCGTCCTGGACCACCTCACGACCCCACCGGCACGGGCGGCTGACGGGGATGCGCCCGCTGCCGGGGGAGCGGTCGTCGACCGGGTCGCGGACACTGCCGGGCCAGGGTCTGTCACCGGGCCCGGGGCCTCCGCTGGATCCACGGCGTCCGCCGAAGCCACGGCCTCCGCCGGGACCGGAGCCGTTGACGGGCCCACGGGCCCTTCCGGGTCCGCGGCCTCCGCTGAATCCACGGCGTCCGCCGAATCCACGGCGTCCGCCGAATCCACGGCGCCCGCTGGATCCACGGCCTCCGCCGAATCCGCGGTTTCCGCCGGAGCCACGGCCTCCGCCGGGACCGGAGCCGTTGCCGGGCCCACGGGCACTGACGGGCCCACGGGCACTGCCGGGTCCGCGGCCGTCCCCGACGACGATGACGACCTCGCCGGCACCACCCCCCGCGGCGCCGCGCTGGCCGCCGGGCTCAGTGCCCAGCTGGCCCGCGAGGAGGCGTCGACCGGCCGGTCCCCGTCGCCCGGCCGGGAGGCACCCGCGGGCGCGACCGGTTTCGGCCCCGCCCTCTGGGACGACCGTGCGCTCCCCCTCCTCCCCCTCCAGCCCCCGCGCACCGGCCGCGAGATCCTGACCGCCCACATCACCGCGATGGTGTGCTGCGCGGCGATGGACACCGCGGGCGCGGCGCCCGGGCTCGACTGGCTCGACGGCCCGTCCCTGCTGTTCGACGGCGCCCGCGCCGCGGACCTGGCACCCCGCGTGCTCAGCCTGGTCGAGAGGGGTGACCCAGGCCCCCTGCGCGCCTGGATGACCGAGCTCGGCATACGCCCGGAGAAACCGGTGCGCCTGGTCTGACCCCGGCCCCCGGGACCTGACGCCCGGCCGTCCGAACCCTCCCGGCCGCACCACGACCACCCAACCGGATCCCCCTCTTCCACTTTCGGCCACTTCGCAACGAACAGTGACAGCACGCGCGCAAAATGTGATGTGCTGGGGTCCGATCGCGCACATGGCAAAGGCGTTCGTCATACGCACGACCACGGGGGCACAAGGGAGGGGACTGTCCCATGGGGCCCGAGCAGATCCGCCGCTGGGAGCCGGGAACACGCGCACACGCCGTGACGGACCCCTTCGGACAGGGGCCCGTCCCCTGGTTACGCGGCGGCGAGACGTACTTCGGCGACAACGGCCAGATCGTCTCCTGGTACGCGGAGCCGGACACCGCCCGGGCCGCGGACGTCGAGCAGCCCCGGCCCGGGACGGCCCGGCAGAAGGCCGCGCGCCGCACCGACGGCGGCGGCCCACGCGCCGCCGACGACGTCCGGTGCCAGATCAAGGGCTTCACCGCGACCGGCGCCGCCGCCCCCGGCGAGTCGATCGACTTCCACGTCACCGTCGACCCGCCCCAGGAGTTCGGCGTCGACGTCTACCGGATCGGCCACTACGGCGGCGACGGCGCCGCGAAGATCACCACCAGCCCCCGCCTGTCCGGCATCGTCCAGCCGCCACCGCTCACGGCGGACCGCACGGTCTCCTGCCACCACTGGTGGCTGTCCTGGCGGCTGCAGATCCCGTCGTACTGGAACACCGGCGCGTACGTCGCCGTCCTCACCACCGCCGACGGCTACCGCTCCCACGTCCCCTTCACGGTCCGCCACAGCGACCCCGCCGACCTGCTCCTGGTCCTGCCGGACATCACCTGGCAGGCGTACAACCTCTTCCCGGAGGACGGCCGCACCGGCGCCAGCCTCTACCACGCCTGGGACGAGGAGGGACGGCTGCTGGGCGAGGCCGACGCCGCGACGACCGTCTCCTTCGACCGGCCGTACGCGGGCGCGGGGCTGCCCCTGCACGCCGGCCACGCCTACGACTTCATCCGCTTCGCCGAGCGCTACGGCTACGACGTCGCCTACGCCGACGCCCGCGACCTGCACTCCGGCCGGGTCGACCCGACCCGCTACCGGGGCCTGGTCTTCCCCGGACACGACGAGTACTGGTCCGCCGCCATGCGCCGCACCACGGAACTCGCCCGTGAGCACGGCACGTCCCTGGTCTTCCTCTCCGCCAACACCATGTACTGGCAGGTGGAGCTCGCGCCCTCCCCGTCCGGCGTCCCCGACCGCCTGCTGACCTGCCGCAAGCGCCAGGGCCCCGGCCGACCGGTGCTGTGGCGGGAGATCGACCGCCCCGAGCAGCAGCTGCTCGGCATCCAGTACGCCGGCCGCGTCCCCGAACCGCACCCGCTGATCGTCCGCAACGCCGGACACTGGCTCTGGGAGGCCACCGGCGCCCACGAGGGCGACGAGATCGAGGGCCTGGTCGCGGGAGAGGCCGACCGCTACTTCCCGCGCACCCCGCTCCCGGAGCACGACGAGCGGGTCCTGCTCGCCCACTCCCCGTACACCGACGCCGACGGCGCCCGCCGCCACCAGGAGACATCGCTGTACCGGGCCCCCTCGGGCGCCTGGGTCTTCGCGTCCGGGACGTTCGCCTGGTCCCCGGCCCTGGACCGCCCGGGCCACGTCGACCCGCGCGTCCAGCGCGCCACCGCCAACCTCCTGGACCGCATCTGCAAACGCGACTGATCCCCGGACCGGTCCGCGCACGGGGGACGCCCCCCTGTCCCCGGTCACCCGGACGTACGGGAGAATCGAGGCATTGGACAGAACCACGGGGAGGAACCGTGTCCGGATTCGTCGAAAAGCCCGAGCCCATCCAGGTTCCGGGTCTGGTGCATCTGCACACCGGCAAGGTGCGCGAGCTGTACCAGAACGAGGCGGGCGACCTCGTGATGGTCGCCAGCGACCGCATGTCCGCCTACGACTGGGTGCTGCCGACCGAGATCCCCGACAAGGGCCGGGTCCTCACCCAGCTCTCCCTGTGGTGGTTCGACCTGCTGGCCGACCTGGCCCCCAACCACGTCGTGAGCACCGAGCTGCCTCCCGGCGCCCCCGCCGACTGGCAGGGCCGCACCCTGGTCTGCCGGTCGCTGCGGATGGTCCCCGTGGAGTGCGTGGCCCGCGGCTACCTCACCGGCTCGGGGCTGGCCGAGTACGAGGAGACCCGCACCGTCTGCGGCCTCGCCCTCCCCGAGGGCCTCGTGGACGGCTCCGAGCTGCCCGCCCCGATCTTCACTCCGGCCACCAAGGCCGAGGTCGGCGAGCACGACGAGAACGTCTCCTACGAGGAGGTGGCCCGCCAGGTCGGCGCCGACACCGCCGCCCGGCTGCGCCAGGCCACCCTCGCCGTGTACTCCCGGGCCCGGGACGTCGCCCGCGAGCGCGGGATCATCCTGGCCGACACCAAGTTCGAGTTCGGCCTCGCCGGTGAGGACGACGAGGACCTCGTCCTCGCCGACGAGGTCCTCACCCCGGACTCCTCCCGCTTCTGGCCGGCCGACCAGTGGCAGCCGGGCCGCGCGCAGCCGTCCTACGACAAGCAGTACGTGCGGGACTGGCTGACCTCGGCGGAGTCCGGCTGGGACCGCAGGAGCGAGCAGCCCCCGCCGGCGTTGCCGCAGCAGGTCGTCGACGCGACCCGCGCCAAGTACGTCGAGGCGTACGAGCGCCTGACGGGACTGAGCTGGTCCTAGCCGGCCGGGGCCCGTCGGCCGCCCCCGGCCACGAAGAGGCCAGAACACGAGGAAGCCCCCGGCCGGAACCGGGGGCTTCCTCGTGTGGAGCGAACGACGAGGTTCGAACTCGCGACCTCAACCTTGGCAAGGTTGCGCTCTACCAACTGAGCTACGTTCGCACTGCGCCGTGGACCAGAGCCATGGGCCTGGGCCCTGGGTCGAAGCCCTGAGCCGAAGCCCGGGCCTTTCGCCGTGGCGCGACAGCCACTATACCCAACCGCGCTCCCGTGCGAGCCGCACCGCCGCGTGCCGGTTCTCCGCGCCGAGCTTCGTCACGGCCGACGACAGGTAGTTCCGCACGGTCCCCTCGGCGAGCGCGGCCCGCTCGGCGATCTCCGCGACGGGCGCCCCGTCGGCCGCGTGCTCCAGCACCTCCGCCTCGCGCGCGGTCAGCGGCGAGTCCCCGGCGGAGATCGCGTCGGCGGCCAACTCGGGGTCGATGTAGCGGTTCCCGGCGTGCACCGTGCGGATCAGCTCGGCGAGCCGCTGGGCGCTGACCGTCTTGGGGACGAACCCGCGCACCCCCGCCGCGAGCGCCCGCTTCAGATGCCCGGGCCGTCCGTGACTGGTCACGATCAGCACCCTGCAGCCGGGCAGTTCGGCCCGCAGGGATGTGGCGACCTTCACACCGTCCGCGCCGGGCATCTGGAGGTCCAGCACGGCGACGTCCGGCTCGTGCGCCCGGGCCATCGCCAGGGCCTCCGGGCCGCTGGCCGCCTCGGCGACCACGACGAGGTCGTCCTCCAGGGACAGCAGGGCGGCCAGCGCCCCGCGGATGAGGTGCTCGTCGTCGGCGAGCAGCACGCGTACGGGCGTCGTCACGACGCGACCTCCAGCACGGCCGGGGCGGCCGACGGCAGCGGCACCTCGGCCGTGAGCCGGAACACGCCCTTGCCGGCGGGCCCGGCCTCCAGGACGCCGTCCACGGCGGACAGCCGCTCCCGCAGCCCCGCGAGCCCGGACCCGCCGGCGGCGGCAGCTCCGGCCGACGGGGCGGCGGAACCCGTACCGGCCGTCTCCGGCACCCCGTCGTTCTCCACCGTCAGCACCACACGTCCCTCCGACAGCCGCACCACCACGGCGCACTTCTCCGCGTCCCCGTGCCGCAGCACGTTCGTGGTGGCCTCCCGCACCACCCAGCCGAGCGCCGACTGCACCTCGCCGGGCAGGCCGCTCGTCTCACCGCTCACCTCGCAGTCGATGCCGGCCGCCGCCAGCACGCCGCGGGCGCCGGTCAGCTCGACCTCCAGGTCGGCCTCCCGGTAGCCGCGTACGACGTCGCGGACCTCCCGCTGCGACTCCTGGGCGATGCGCTGCACCTCGATCATCTGTTCCACCGCCTCCGGTCGTCCGCGCCGTGACAGCTGGACGGCCAGCTCGCTCTTGAGCGCGATCACGGCCAGGTTCCGGCCCATCACGTCGTGCAGGTCCCGGCCGAACCGCAGCCGTTCCTCGGCGACCGCGAGCCGGGCCCGGGTCTCCTTCGCCTCGTCGAGCGTGTAGACGGCGTTGAGCAGCCAGACGGAGAAGACCGACGTGAAGGCGAGGAACCCGCCGGCCGTCAGCACGAGGCCGGCCAGGACGAGTGAGGCGGCGGCGGGCAGCCCCAGCGGGAACGACACGAGGCCGGCACCCAGCGCGAAGCCGCTGACGACGGCGACCACGCGCCGCCGGTCCCGCACCCCGAGCGTGATCGTGCCCGCGGCGAAGAACAGGACACCCCCGAAGACCGCGCCCGCCGCGGTGTCCACGTCGTCGCCGCCCGGCCCGTGCTCCGCCAGCGCGATGGTGGCGACCGCCATCGCCGCCGTGAGGGCGGTGTAGCCCCACAGCAGCCGTACGGGCTGCGGGCGCCGGCGCAGCGTCCAGTCCAGTGCCCGGGACGCGACCACCATGCCGACGGCGGCGTGCACCGTGACGAGGAGGGCCAGTCCGGTCGCGAGCCGCGGTCCGGTCCGGTCGAAGGCCGACACCCCGATCGCGAGGATCTCGATGATCCCGAAGAAGTGGAACGACCACCGCGTGTACGTCTCCACCTTCGCCGGCGTGCTCTTCCGCCGCCACCAGCGCCTCGGCCTGCGCATGTCCTCGCCCACCCCGATCCGCCTCGTCCCGGTCCCGGTCCGGGTCCCGGTCCGGGTCTTCCCGTCCGTCAGTGCCGTGGCTCCCAGCGGAACCACCGCCGTACAGCAAACACCGCGAGCGCGGTCCAGGCCACCGCCGTGGTCACGGCGCCCAGCACCTCGTACGCCGGCAGGTCACCGGTCCAGCCGCCGCGCACCAGGGTGATGACGGGCGTCAGCGGCAGCAGCTCGCAGACGGAGGCCAGCCGGTCGGGCAGCAGCTCCAGCGGCACGAACAGGGAGGAGCCGAACATCGACACGAACATGAACGGCAGCGGCGTGACCTGGGCGCTCTCGCCGGTCCTGGTGAAGCTCGCGGTGACCGCCGCGAGGGCTGCGCACATCACGAGGCCCAGCAGCAGGCCGAGGACGGCCAGATGCGGCGCGGACGGCGCGGACAGGTCCAGCAGCACGGTGCAGCCCACCGTGAGCAGCAGGGACTGCACGAGCCCGCTGAGGACGGCCGGCATCGCCGAACCGCTCAGGATCTCGACGTCCCGCAGTTCACCGGTGCGCAGCCGCTTGAGGACGAGTTCCTCGCGCCGGACGACGAAGACACCGGTCAGGGCCGAGTAGACGGCGAAGAGCAGGGAGAAGCCGATCGCGGCGGGCAGCACGAGCGTGCCGGTGGTCAGTCCGGCCTCGGCGAGGTCCATCTCCTGGGACGCCGACCGCACGGTGAACGGCAGCACCAACGGCACGAACAGCGCGGCGAAGACCGTGCCCTTGTTCCGCCCGAGCAGGGTCAGCTCGGCGCGGGCGAGGGCGGTCATGCGTCGCATCGGCGTGGTGACGGCGGCGCTCGTGGGACCTGCCGGGGAGTGGTTCGTGGTCGTCGCGCTCATGCCGCGTACTCCTTCGTCGTCGTGCCCTCGGTCGTCCTCGCGGAAGCGGCCTTCGCGATGCCGAGGAACGCCTCCTCCAGGGACGCCGACCGCATGTCCAGGCGGCGCAGCTCCACTCCGGCCCGCCCGGCCCACACCAGCAGCCCGGTGGCCGCGCGCTGCAGCTCCCGGGTGCGCAGCCTGACCGTCCGCCCTTCCACCTCGTGATCGCTCACGCCCAGCTCGCCGAGCGGCGGCAGATCACCCACGAAGTAGCCCTCGGGCAGGTCGAAGGAGATGCGGGACGGCTGAAGGGCGGTCACCTCGGCCGGGGTTCCGGTGGCGGCGATCCGGCCCTCGTGCATGATCGCGAGCCGGTCGGCGAGGTTCTCGGCCTCCTCCAGGTAGTGCGTGGTGAGCAGCACCGTGGTGCCCCCGTCGCGCAGTGCGCTCACCAACTCCCAGGTGTCCCGGCGGCCTTCGGCGTCCAGTCCGGTGCTGGGCTCGTCGAGGAAGAGCACCTCGGGGTCGCCGAGCAGCGCGAGCGCCAGGTCGAGCCGGCGCCGCTGGCCCCCGGACAGCTGCTTCACACGCGTGCCGGCCTTCGACTCCAGCCCGACCACCGCCAGCACCTCCGCCGGAGGGCGGGCCCCGCTCACGCAGCCCGCCCACATCCGCGCGGTCTCCGCGACGGTCAGCTCGGACGGGAAGCCGCCCTCCTGGAGCATCACGCCGGTGCGGGGGCGCACGGCGGCCCGCTCGGTGTACGGGTCGTGCCCGAGGACGCGCACCCGCCCGCCGGACGGGGCGGCGAGGCCCTCCAGCAGCTCCACCGTCGACGTCTTGCCCGCGCCGTTGGTGCCCAGCAGCGCGAAGACCTCCCCGCGGCGCACGGAGAAGTCGATCCCGCGCACGGCCTCGAACCCGCCCCCGTACACACGTCGCAGGTCAGTGACCTCAATCACGTGTTCGTGTCCGTTTGATTGCATGCCCTAAGCATTCCGGCGCCGGGGGAGGGCCGGCAGTGCGGGGCGTCACCGGCCGGCATGACAAATGTCAGAACGGAGACCGGGACGGGCGGCGCACGATCCGTTCGACGCGGTCGGTCCCGGGCACACGAAAAGACCCCGGTCCTCAGGGGACCGGGGTCTGATTCCCGAGCGGACGACGAGGCTCGAACTCGCGACCTCAACCTTGGCAAGGTTGCGCTCTACCAACTGAGCTACGTCCGCATTGCCCCCGACCGGCCTTCACCGATCGGTGCGAGCACCAGCCTACCTGATCGACTTGCGTGATCGGTACGGCGGTGCAGAGCGGGTGACAGGAATTGCACACTGCGCCTTCCCCCTGGAAGGGGGATGTTCTACTACTGAACTACACCCGCATGTTCCGTGAGCCCGGCCTTTCGGCCTCGCCCCTCGGCGTGCTCCAGACTCTAGCCGATCACCCGGGGTGTTGCGCAAGTCGGTTGCCGCGAGGGGCGGCTGAGCGGCTGTCGACCGCCGGCCGGGGGGGGGAAGCGCGCCACCGCGGACGGTGCCTCTCGCGCCCTACCCCCGCCTACCCCCGCGCGCCCTACCCCCGCGCCTCCCGCGCACTACCCCCGCGCCCCCCGCGCGCGGCGGCTCACCGCCGGCGCCTCACTGTGCCTCGGCGAATCACTGCGCCTCGGCGAACGCCTCGTACACCCTCTTCGGGATCCGGCCCCGCGCGGGCACGTCCATCTTGTTCGCCTGGGCCCAGGCCCGGACGGCCGCGGGGTCGGGGGCGACCTCCGTCTGCCGGTACGCCCTGCCGGAGCGCGACCGCTTGCGGCCGGCCGTCACGTAGGGCTCGAGGGCCTTGCGCAGTTTCCGGGCATTGGCTTCGTTCAGGTCGATCTCGTACATCCGGCCGTCGACTCCGAAGGCGATCGTCTCCGTCGCTTCCGAGCCGTCGATGTCGTCAAAGAGAGTGACCACGACACGCTGCGCCACGAATATCGGTCCCTTCGTGCGGCATCTCCGCGATGACGTGCCAAGACGCCGCGATGATGCCGACTGTTCGCCTGTAATTGGGCAAAGTATCGGCTAATGACATTTCATTTGTACAGTGCCCGGCATTGCAATGGGAAGCCCGACTAAATCTCTCCGCGTGTCTGTCGCGCAATAGGTGTCCGGGCTCGATCCGGGATCTTTCCCAAAGCTTTTCGTCAGCGCCTCCCGTCGAGTCCGAATCGTGACAGGGCTCACGTAGTTTCCTCCAAGGCTACGCGCGTAGAAATTTTGTACGGGTAGTCTGAAGGGACCTGCTCAGCACCACACACCGGGAGTGCCAGTGGCACGCGTCGTAGTCGACGTCATGCTCAAGCCGGAGATCCTCGACCCCCAGGGCCAGGCGGTGCAGCGCGCACTGCCGCGACTGGGTTTCGAAGGGATCTCGGACGTACGTCAGGGAAAGCGATTCGAACTGGAAGTGGACGGACCGGTCGACGACGCCGCCCTCGCCCGCATCCACGATCTCGCGGAATCCTTCCTCGCCAACACCGTGATCGAGGACTTCACCGTCAAGGTCGAGTCCGACGACGTAGTCGCGGGGGCCGCGAAGTGACCGCTCGTATCGGCGTCGTCACTTTCCCCGGCAGTCTCGACGACCGGGACACGCAGCGCGCGATCCGCGTCGCCGGTGCCGAACCCGTCGCCCTCTGGCACAAGGACAAGGACCTCAAGCAGGTCGACGCCGTGGTGCTGTGCGGCGGTTTCAGTTACGGCGACTATCTGCGCGCCGGCGCCATCGCGCGCTTCTCGCCGGTGATGGACACCGTCATCGACCAGGCCAGGGCCGGCCTCCCGGTGCTCGGCATCTGCAACGGCTTCCAGATCCTCACGGAGGCCCACCTGCTGCCCGGCGGGATGCTCGGCAACGACCACCTGCACTTCATCTGCCGCGACCAGAAGCTGCGGGTGGAGAACGCGGACACCCTCTGGACCAGCGACTACACCGCCGGCCAGGAAATCAGCATCCCCCTGAAGAACATGGACGGGCGCTACGTCGCCGACCGGCGGACGCTGGACGAGCTGGAGGCCGAGGGCCGCGTCGCCTTCCGGTACGTGACCGACGGCGAAGCCGCTCACGGATACGGCAACCCCAACGGCTCGCTCAACGACATCGCCGGCATCACCAACGCCGCCGGGAACGTCGTCGGCCTCATGCCGCACCCCGAGCACGCCGTCGAGCCGCTGATCGGCACCGGCCGCACCGACGGCCTCCCGTTCTTCACCTCGATCCTCAAGAAGCTGGTCAACGCATGAGCCGGACGCCTCTGGACACGGTCGAGCACGCGGCCGCGACCCCCGACGTCGAGCTGCCCTGGGCCGAACTGGGCCTGAAGAAGGACGAGTACGAGCGGGTGGTGGAGATCCTCGGACGCCGCCCGACCGGCGCCGAGCTCGCCATGTACTCGGTCATGTGGTCCGAGCACTGCTCGTACAAGTCCTCCAAGGTCCACCTCCGCCAGTTCGGCGAGAAGGCCCCCGCCAACGACGCGATGCTCGTCGGCATCGGCGAGAACGCCGGTGTGGTCGACGTCGGCCAGGGCTACGCGGTCACCTTCAAGGTCGAGTCGCACAACCACCCGTCGTACGTGGAGCCCTACCAGGGCGCGGCCACGGGCGTCGGCGGCATCGTCCGCGACATCATCGCGATGGGCGCCCGCCCGGTCGCGGTCGTCGACCCGCTGCGCTTCGGCGCGGCCGACCACCCCGACACCAAGCGTGTCCTGCCCGGCGTCGTCGCCGGCATCGGCGGCTACGGCAACTGCCTGGGCCTGCCCAACATCGGCGGCGAGGTCGTCTTCGACGCCTGCTACCAGGGCAACCCGCTGGTCAACGCCGGTGCCATCGGCGTCATGCGGCACGAGGACATCCACCTCGCCAAGGCGTCCGGCGCGGGCAACAAGGTCATCCTCTACGGCGCCCGCACCGGCGGCGACGGCATCGGCGGCGCCTCCATCCTGGCCTCGGAGACCTTCGACGACGCCAAGCCGTCCAAGCGCCCCGCCGTCCAGGTCGGCGACCCCTTCCAGGAGAAGCTCCTCATCGAGTGCACCCTGGAGGCGTTCAAGGAGAAGCTGGTCGTCGGCATCCAGGACCTGGGAGCGGCGGGCCTGTCCTGCGCGACCAGCGAACTGGCCTCGAACGGCTCCGGCGGCATGCGGGTCACCCTGGACGACGTACCGCTGCGCGACTCCACGCTCTCGCCCGAGGAGATCCTCATGAGCGAGTCGCAGGAGCGCATGTGCGCGGTCGTCGAGCCGGGCAAGGTCGACCGCTTCCTGGAGATCTGCGAGAAGTGGGACGTCATCGCCACCGTCATCGGTGAGGTGACCGACGGCGACCGCCTGGAGATCTACTGGCACGGCGGCAAGATCGTCGACGTCGACCCGCGCACGGTCGCCCACGAGGGCCCGGTCTACGAGCGCCCCTACGCCCGCCCCGAGTGGCAGGACGCCCTCCAGGCCGACGACGCGAACAAGCTGCCGCGCCCGCAGTCGGGCGAGGAGCTGAGGGACCAGGTCCTGAAGCTGGTCGGCTCCCCGAACCAGGCGTCCAAGAAGTGGATCACCCAGCAGTACGACCACTTCGTACAGGGCAACACCGTCCTCGCCCAGCCCGAGGACTCGGGCATGATCCGCGTCGACGAGGAGACCGGCCTCGGCGTCGCGATCGCCACGGACGGCAACGGCCGCTATGCCAAGCTCGACCCGTACACGGGTGCGCAGCTCGCCCTCGCGGAGGCGTACCGCAACGTGGCCACGACCGGCGCGAAGCCGCTCGCGGTCTCCGACTGCCTGAACTTCGGCTCGCCGGAGGACCCTGCGGTCATGTGGCAGTTCGCGGAGGCCGTGCGCGGTCTGGCCGACGGCTGCCAGCAGCTGGGCACCCCGGTGACCGGCGGCAACGTCTCGCTCTACAACCAGACCGGCGAGGCCGCCATCCACCCGACCCCGGTGGTCGCGGTCCTCGGCGTCATCGACGACGTGGCCCGCCGCACGCCGGTCGCCTTCCAGGAGGAGGGGCAGCTGCTCTACCTCCTCGGCGACACGCGTGAGGAGTTCGGCGGCTCGGCCTGGTCCCAGGTGATCCACGACCACCTCGGCGGCCTGCCCCCGAAGGTCGACCTGGAGCGCGAGCGGCTGCTGGGCGAGATCCTGATCTCCGCCTCCCGCGACGGCATGATCGACTCCGCGCACGACCTGTCCGACGGCGGCCTGGTCCAGGCGGTCGTCGAGTCGGCACTGCTCGGCGGCAAGGGCGCGCGTCTGGTCGTACCGGACGGGCTCGACGCCTTCACCTTCCTCTTCTCGGAGTCGGCGGGCCGCGCGGTCGTCGCCGTCCCGCGCTCGGAGGAGGTCCGCTTCAACGACATGTGCGGCGCCCGCGGCCTGCCCGCCACCCGCATCGGTGTCGTGGACGGCGACGCGGTGGAGGTCCAGGGCGAGTTCACCCTCCCCCTGACCGAGCTGCGCGAGGTCCACGAGGGCACGATCCCGGCGCTGCTGGCGTAGTCGGCCCGAGAGGACGAGGTCCCGCCCCGCACCGGACGGGACCTCGTCCGCTCAGCGCACGTAGTTCTTGAGGATCTCCGTGTCGAGCTCGATGCCCACGGGATCGGGGAGCGCCACCGTCTCGCCGAACTTGGCGACGTGGACGTCGCGGTAGCCGCCGATCCGCCGGTCGGGGGAACTGTGCACCGTGATCGTGCAGGAGTCCCGGTCGATCAGGAGATACAGGGGAATCCCCGCCTGCCCGTACGCGGCCGGTTTCTCGTACCGGTCCCGTCGGTCCGTGTCCGAGTCGTACGAGGTGACCTCGACGACCATGAGCGCGCCGCCCGGGTCGGCCCATTCGCCGTGCCCCGCGAAGTGGGCCTCCGGCGCGAGCACGGCGTCCGGCCGCGCCCTGCTCTGCCGGTACGCGTCGACCCGGAGGCCTCGCCCGTAATACAGGTCCAGGTCGGGCCGGGCCTGCATACAGCGCTTGGCCAGCCAGGACACGATGGTGTCGTGGTCCCCGTCCGTCACTTTCTTGACCTCGATCCGTCCGTCGATGAACTCCAACGTGACGGTCTCGGGAGCGGCGGAGGCGATCGTTTCGAACTCGTCCACCGACATCTGAGACGTGTGCTCGGCCATAACCGTCATGTTGCACCTCCTTCCAGGCGCGGACCAGTGTTTCCGTGCCCCGGCGCTTCGGGGGCCGGTTTCCGCCGCCAGACACACGTACGAGTGACTGCCCGGGCGGCCGCAGTCCCGCCGGCCGCCCTGGACCCCCGGTAGTACCCCGAGCGCCCCACCGGCCCCGCGGGCTAGGCTCGCCGCCATGCCGCCCGCCAGGAAACGCGCCCGCGCCTACGACCCCGCACGTACCCGCACCGCCGTGCTGGCCCAGTTCGGCAGCGTACGGACAGCCGTCCGCACCCTTACCGCGCAGCAGCTCGCCCTGCCCACGCGGCTCGGCGACTGGACGGTGCGGGAGCTGGTCGCGCACGTCGGGATGGCCCTGACCGCCCTGCACCGCGCCGTGGACCGGCCCGCGCCGCCCCGGCAGGACGTGCAGGTCACCGAGTGGCCCTTCGCCACCGCGGGGAACTCCGCCGCGATCGCCGACTTCACCCGGAAGCTCGCCGCGGACCACCCCGACCTCGACGCCTACCTCGCCGACGTCGAGGAGAGCCTGCGCGCGCTGCTCGCCGAGCACCCCGGCAGCCGGCTCCTGGAGACCAACGCGGGCGCCCTGCCGCTGGACGACTACCTCGTGACCCGCACCGTCGAGCTGGTCGTCCACACCGACGACCTCAACGCCGCCGTGCCCGGCCTGGACATCCCGCACGACCGGCAGGCGCTGGCGTCCGCGACCCGGCTGCTGGCCGACGCGCTCGCGGTGAAGGCGCCCGGCGGGTCGACGGAGGTGCGGGTGCCGCCGTACGCCGTCGTGCAGTGCGTCGAGGGCCCCCGGCACACCCGTGGCACGCCGCCCAACGTCGTCGAGACCGACCCGCTGACCTGGATCCGGCTGGCGACCGGACGACTGGCCTGGAAGGACGCCCTGGACGACGCGAAGGTGAGCGCGAGCGGGGAGCGGGCCGACCTGGGGGAGCTGCTGCCGCTGCTGGGCTGAGGGGAACCGGACCCTCCCCGCCTCCGTCGAATGGGCATGTACAGGAGCAAGCAGCAGCGCAGCATGACCCTGACCGCGGCGGCCGTCGCCGCGCTCGTCCCGCTCGCCGCGGCCTGCGGCGGCGAGAAGGCCGACGGCGGCAGCGGCTCCGTGGGGACGGGGGAGCGGCCCGTCACCGGCGTCCAGTGGCACATCGACAGCGTCACCGTGGACGGCACCACCCACCGGGCGCCGGACGCGGCACGGGTCCACATCACCGACCGGGGCGACGCGGTGGGCAGCACCGGCTGCAACACCTTCAGCGCCCGCGCCGACGTCGACGGCGAACGCGTCCGGCTGAGCGACGCCGTGTTCACCGAGAAGGCCTGCGACAGGACGCCCCCCGCCTTCGAGAAGTCCCTCGGCCGCACCCTCACCGCCGGCCCGCTGACCACCGACGCGCAGGGCGAGCGGCTGACGCTCACCACCTCCGAAGGCGACACCGTCCGGCTGACGAGGCCGCGGCAGGCGTCCCTGTACGGCACGGAGTGGACCGTCACGGCCCCCGGACACAAGGGCCGCACCCACCTCACCTTCGACCGGGACGCGGGAACCGTCTCGGGCCGCCTCCCCTGCAACCACGTCAACGCCACGGCCACGGTCCGCGACGGACATATCACCCTCGGCGCCCCGACCACCACCCGAATGATGTGCGAAGGCTCACTCATGGACGCCGAGAAGCGCGTACTGCGGCTTTTCGACGGCCGCGTCGACTACCGCATCGATCAGGAGACCCTCACGCTGACCAGCGACGACGGCACCACCGTCCGAGCCGTCGCCGGTCAGTGACCCGTCCGTGAGCCCGTATCCCCAATTCGGACCAGTGGTCGACCTCGCCTACACTCGGGAACGTGCCACGTGGTGACGGTCGACTCAATCACGATCTACTTCCCGGCGAGAAGGGCCCCCAGGACGCTTGTGGCGTCTTCGGCGTCTGGGCTCCGGGCGAAGAGGTCGCAAAGCTCACGTACTTCGGGCTCTACGCCCTCCAGCATCGGGGCCAGGAATCCGCGGGAATCGCGGTCAGCAACGGCTCCCAGATCCTCGTCTTCAAGGACATGGGCCTGGTGTCCCAGGTCTTCGACGAGACCTCGCTCGGTTCGCTCCAGGGTCACATCGCGGTCGGACACGCCCGCTACTCGACCACCGGCGCCTCCGTGTGGGAGAATGCCCAGCCGACGTTCCGTGCCACCGCGCAGGGCTCCATCGCGCTCGGGCACAACGGCAACCTCGTCAACACCGCCCAGCTCGCCGAGATGGTCGCCGACCTGCCCAAGCAGGACGGACGCTCCACGCGCGTCGCGGCGACCAACGACACCGACCTGGTCACCGCGCTCCTCGCGGGCCAGGTGGACGACGACGGCAAGCCGCTGACCATCGAGGCGGCGGCCGGCAAGGTGCTGCCCCAGGTGCGCGGCGCCTTCTCCCTCGTCTTCATGGACGAGCACACCCTGTACGCCGCCCGCGACCCGCAGGGCATCCGCCCGCTGGTCCTCGGCCGGCTGGAGCGCGGCTGGGTGGTCGCCTCCGAGTCCGCCGCGCTCGACATCTGCGGCGCCGCGTACGTCCGCGAGATCGAGCCGGGCGAGTTCGTCGCCATCGACGAGAACGGTCTGCGCACGTCGCGATTCGCAGAAGCGAAGCCCAAGGGCTGCGTCTTCGAGTACGTGTACCTGGCCCGCCCGGACACCGACATCGCCGGCCGCAACGTCTACCTCTCGCGCGTCGAGATGGGCCGCAAGCTGGCCGCGGAGGCCCCCGCGGAGGCGGACCTGGTCATAGCGACCCCGGAGTCCGGCACCCCCGCCGCCATCGGCTACGCCGAGGCGTCCGGCATTCCCTTCGGCGCCGGCTTGGTGAAGAACGCCTACGTCGGACGCACCTTCATCCAGCCCTCGCAGACCATCCGCCAGCTCGGCATCCGCCTGAAGCTGAACCCCCTGAAGGAAGTCATCAAGGGCAAGCGGCTGGTCGTCGTCGACGACTCCATCGTCCGCGGCAACACCCAGCGGGCCCTGGTCCGCATGCTCCGCGAGGCCGGCGCGGCCGAGGTCCACATCCGGATCTCGTCCCCGCCCGTGAAGTGGCCCTGCTTCTTCGGCATCGACTTCGCCACCCGCGCCGAACTCATCGCCAACGGCATGAGCATCGACGAGATCGGCACCTCGCTGGGCGCCGACTCCCTGGCCTACATCTCCATCGACGGCATGATCGAGGCGACGACGATCGCCAAGCCGAACCTGTGCCGCGCCTGCTTCGACGGCGAGTACCCGATGGAGCTCCCCGATCCCGAGCTGCTCGGCAAGCAGCTCCTGGAGACCGAGCTGGCCGCCGGGCCCGCCGCCACGGCCGCCGCCGACGCCATCCGTCGCCCGTAGCCGTCCGTCCGCAATACCTGCCGTACGACACAAGAGTCAGAGGTTCTCATCGTCATGTCTGACACGACTGGTGCCAGCTACGCAGCGGCGTCCTACAAGACAGCAGGTGTCGACATCGAAGCGGGCGACCGCGCCGTCGAGCTCATGAAGGAGTGGGTCAAGAAGACCCAGCGCCCCGAGGTCCTCGGCGGCCTCGGCGGTTTCGCCGGCCTCTTCGACGCCTCCGCCCTCAAGAACTACGAGCGTCCCCTGCTCGCCTCCGCCACGGACGGCGTCGGCACCAAGGTCGACATCGCCCGTCAGCTGGGCGTCTACGACACGATCGGCCACGACCTGGTCGCCATGGTCATGGACGACATCGTGGTGTGCGGCGCCGAGCCGCTCTTCATGACCGACTACATCTGCGTCGGCAAGGTCCACCCCGAGCGCGTCGCCGCCATCGTCAAGGGCATCGCCGAGGGCTGTGTGCTGGCCGGCTGCGCCCTGGTGGGCGGCGAGACGGCCGAGCACCCGGGCCTGCTCGGCGAGGACGACTTCGACGTCGCCGGCGCCGGTACGGGCGTCGTGGAGGCCGACCGTCTGCTGGGCCCGGACCGCATCCGCAAGGGTGACGCGGTCGTCGCCATGGCGTCCTCCGGGCTTCACTCGAACGGGTACTCGCTCGTCCGCCACGTCCTGCTGAACGAGGCCGGCCTGTCGCTCGACGCCCACCTGGACGGCCTCGGCCGCGCCCTCGGCGAGGAGCTGCTGGAGCCGACCAGGATCTACTCCCTGGACTGCCTGGCCCTCACGCGCACCGCCGAGGTCCACGCCTTCAGCCACGTCACCGGAGGCGGACTCGCGGCCAACCTGGCCCGCGTGATCCCCGACGGCCTGCACGCCGTCGTGGAGCGCTCCACCTGGACCCCCGGCGCGATCTTCGACCTCGTCGGGAAGACCGGCAAGGTCGAGCGCCTGGAGCTGGAGAAGACCCTCAACATGGGCGTGGGCATGATCGCCATCGTGCCCGAGGAGTCCACGGACGTGACGCTGGCGACCCTGGCCGACCGTGGTGTGGACGCCTGGGTGGCCGGAGAGATCACCGACCGGGGCGACCACGGGACGGGCGCCGCGCTCGTCGGCGACTACGCCGCCTGAGTCTTCGCGGGTAGCACAGAACCCGGTCGGTGACTTCCGTCACCGACCGGGAAAGTGCTCAGTACAAGGTCAAGCGCCGCGTCGCTGCTGCGGGGACTGGCCGTCCTCGTCTTCGGCGTCGTCCTCATAGAGGTCGGCGTACCGTGCGTACACGTCGTCGTCCTGCTCATCGTCCTCGAATCGCTCGCTGTTCGGCGGTTGCGAATTCGATGGCGATGCGCCCAGCTCCTCGGCCAGGCGGGAGAGATCAGTCCCACCGCTGTTGTACTTCAGCTGGCGGGCGACCTTCGTCTGCTTGGCCTTGGCCCGGCCGCGCCCCATGGCTCGACCCCCTCAACGACGGGGCTCGACGGCCCCAGAGTCTTGACACGCGTTCATGGTCCGGAACGGGCTCTCCGTGGAGAGACCGGTCCGTAGGGCTTCCACGGTACCTGAGCCCACGCCCATACGGTACGTCGCCCGCAGGACGTGGCCGCGCCCAGGACCTTCGAGGCGCCCCGTCCTCGCTGGTCAACGGCGATTTTAACCACCTTTTGGCGGTCGACCCGCCGGGAGAAGTGAGAGTTCTCTCCAACTGCCCGCCGACGGGTACCGATCAAACGTTCGAAGACCCGGTCCCGGTGGGGCGGCATCACCGCCGGGTGCGCGCCTCCGCCATCCGCTGCTCGGCGATCCGGTCGGCCGCCGCGGCCGGCGGAATACCGTCCTCCTTCGCACGTGCGAATATGGCCAGCGTCGTGTCGTAGATCCCCGCCGCCTTGCGCTTGCACCGGTCGAAGTCGAAGCCGTGCAGCTCGTCGGCGACCTGGATGACACCGCCGGCGTTCACCACGTAGTCGGGCGCGTAGAGGATGCCGCGGTCGGCGAGGTCCTTCTCCACGCCCGGGTGGGCGAGCTGGTTGTTGGCCGCGCCGCACACCACCCTGGCGGTCAGCACCGGCACCGTGTCGTCGTTCAGCGCGCCGCCGAGCGCGCACGGAGCGTAGATGTCCAGGTTTTCGACCCGGATCAGCGCGTCGGTGTCGGCGACGGCGACCACCGAGGGGTGCCGCTCCGTGAGGCCCCGGACGACGTCCTTGCGCACGTCGGTGACGACCACGTGCGCGCCCTCGGCCAGCAGGTGCTCGACCAGGTGGTGGCCGACCTTGCCGACGCCCGCCACGCCGACGGTGCGGTCGCGCAGCGACGGGTCGCCCCACAGGTGCTGGGCCGAGGCGCGCATGCCCTGGTACACGCCGAAGGCGGTGAGCACGGAGGAGTCCCCCGCGCCGCCGTTCTCGGGGGAGCGTCCGGTCGTCCAGCGGCACTCGCGCGCCACGACGTCCATGTCCGCGACGTACGTGCCGACGTCGCAGGCGGTGACGTACCGGCCGCCGAGCGAGGCGACGAACCGGCCGTAGGCGAGGAGCAGTTCCTCGGACTTGATCTGCTCCGGGTCGCCGATGATCACGGCCTTGCCGCCGCCGTGGTCGAGGCCGGCCATGGCGTTCTTGTACGACATCCCGCGCGCGAGGTTCAGCGCGTCGGCGACCGCCTCCGCCTCGCTCGCGTACGGATAGAAGCGCGTACCGCCGAGCGCGGGGCCCAGAGCGGTGGAGTGGAGGGCGATGACGGCCTTGAGACCGCTTGCACGGTCCTGGCAGAGCACGACTTGCTCATGACCCCCCTGCTCCGAGTGGAACAGGGTGTGCAGTACATCAGCAGGTGCGCCGGTTACGTCGGTCACGGTGGTGACTCCTGTGTAGGTGCGGCGGGTGAGACGGGCCCCGTGCGGGTGGCGGGGACTGTGGCACGAGATTAGGGCCTGCCGCGGTTTCCCCGCCGCCAAGTGCTCAGGATCACCTCCGCACGGAGTACCGGCGTGCGACGATTTGCAGAGGTTCCCGCGCGTTTGTGACCGACTTCCGCAGGTTTTCGCGGCGGTGCGCGGGGGAGGGAGCAGGCGTGCCCAAGGTGTCCTCGGTGATCGTCCCCTACGCGGCGTACCTGCGCGTCTACGAGCCCCTGGCCGCCTTCCCGGAGCCGGAGCGCGGGTACTGGGCCCGCTACGCGCGCCGTACCGATCTGCCGTCCTACCAGGACGAACTGCGCCGCTCCCTGGCCGACCTGCTGCCCACCCCGCCGGTTCCCGTACCGGTGCACGAGAGCGCCGACGCCTTCGTGACCGAGGCCGACGGCGTGGTCTGCGTCTGCCCGTGGCGGACCCGGCTGCGCGGCTGGCAGGCCCTGGCGGAGCTGGCCGGGGACTTCCCGGATCCGGTGCTGGACGCCCTGCTCCCGCCGGTCGTACGCCGGCAGGCCGCCAAGGACTACGAGCGCTGGCTCGAGCGCAACCCGGACGCCCGCCCGTGGATCCGCACGTCGACCTGGCAGGTGCCGATCAACTGGTTCGTGCTCGTCTCCGACGAGGAGCGCGAGTACGACAAGGGGGGCGGCGGCGCCGGGGCCGACGCGCCGGTACTGCGCTACCGGACGCCGATGGTGCAGGCGCGCCGTCGGGTGGCCCGGGGCCTCAGGGCCCTGAAGGAGGTCATGGACGAGGGGCCGCTGATCGACGGCCTGGTGGACGTGGGGCGCTGGCTGGAGGAGTTCCACCCGCGCTCGCTGGTGGAACTCGACTACGGCGGACTCGTGCACGCCCTGCCGGCCGGCGACCTGGAGGACGACCACTCCGCGGCGGACGTGGCCGAGGGCATCGAGGCGCTGCGCCACGGCGACGGGGACTCGGCGGGTGCGGCCTACGGACGGCTCGTGGAGCGGTGGCGGTCCGTACGGGACCGACGGTCGGCGAACTGACGTTTGACGTACCGCTCGTTTTGGGGTTTCGTCTTCCGATCCGACATCCGCCCCGGGTGTGCTGATGCCTTGTCAAGACGGGACGTAGGTCCCGATCCGGGCGTTTGTGTCAAGCGTGACGGACCGCACGTACATCACTCTTGCGCCGCTTCCCCCTCCTCATGCCAAAATAGGACAAGGAGCCCGGGGAGGACTCCTTCCGTCCTGCCGTGATGCACTGTGGGCGGAATCTCCGCATTGCACGCTTTGGGGGGTCTGGTGACTTCTGATCGTCCTGTGACTGATCGTCACAGTGGCGTGACTGTCCGCTATGGCACGGTCCATCGGCTTCCGTCGCTGATGAACACCTGGGAGGGCAATTCCATCGGTTTGGCCGACGCGGCTGGACAGATGGTGTAGTTGTAGTGCCGAGGACAAGCCGTTCGTCCTATAACCGACTCGACTCGCGTCCGCCATTTCGGGCAACGCGGGTCAAGGTGCAGAATTTAGAGGAAAGAACCGAGAAGGTTCGGTTCTCCCGAGGAGGCCGCTCATGACCGCTCGCACCCCTGATGCCGAGCCGCTGCTGACCCCGGCTGAGGTCGCCACCATGTTCCGCGTCGACCCGAAGACGGTCACGCGCTGGGCGAAGGCCGGCAAGCTCACGTCGATCCGCACGCTCGGCGGGCATCGCCGCTACCGCGAGGCCGAGGTCCGCGCTCTGCTCGCGGGCATCCCGCAGCAGCGCAGCGAGGCCTGAACAACTGAATAACCGGGCATGACGGCAGGTCCCCCAACCTGCCCGGACGCTCGGAACCACAGCTCCACACGACGCGGGAACTGCCCCAACAGGTCCCCCGCCCAAGCCGTTCGAACATGTCGGGTCACCGACAGGGTGCGTCGTCGATCGCGCTGGACTCCGCCGGGTCCAGCGCGATCTTTTTGTGTCCGGCCGCCTTCCGCGCCCTGCCTGGTGACAGCCCGTCCGTCCGCCCGATGGGCGTCCTTGTCGGAGTCTGGGGAGGGGTGTCGGATCCGCCGTGCGCGAGGGGCGGGACGGGAGTGCAATTGCACATATTAAATTGACTGGTTGTAGGAGAGGTGTAAGTGCCACCGTTTCAAAAACTCATGCGGTGACACCCGTCACACCACGCGGAGCTTGTTGGCTCCGGTGCGCGTGCGCTAGAGGAAGCGCAGGTTCCATCCGGTCGGCGCGGCAAGGGTGTTGGGGCCGACGGGGGGTCACGCGGTGGGGCCCTCGCCGCCCTCGCCGCCTTCTTGACGGGCCGTCGGGGATGACGGGGCCGGCGAGTCCAGCGCCAGCCGCAACAGCCGGTGGCAGATCGGACAGTGACGCGTCAGGTGACGGTACGACGACGCGGCCGACAGATGCGCACGGAGCAGGGCCCGCGTCTCGTGCCTGACCGGTGCCGTCATACGCCGCCTCCAGGGGCCGTACGGGGAACGTGCCCTGTCTTTGGAGTACCGAGCGAATGTGACGCCGTCAAGACCGCGAGACGGGCGCTGAGGCCTTCTGGGGCCGCGCGACGGACGGTCGTTGGGCCGGAACGCCGCCCAGGGCCTCGGAGGGGGCGGCTGCGCCGCGTGCGCGGCCCCGGGTTCGGCGGGGTGGTGGCAATGAAGAAGGCCCGCACCGATCGGTGCGGGCCTCTCACTGCGGTCCTGACGGGATTTGAACCCGCGGCCTCCACCTTGACAGGGTGGCGAGCACTCCAAACTGCTCCACAGGACCAGGTTTCGCGGCGCTTTTCTTGCGTTGCGCTGCGAGAAGAGACTCTACAGGAGGGTGGGCCCCGGGTCGAACTCACCCTCCGTGCGGGTCCCGTCACGGCACGAGCGCGTCGATCGCCTTCATGATCCGCTTGTCCGAGACGGGATAGGCCGTGCCCAGCGCGTGCGCGAAATAGCTGACCCGCAACTCCTCGATCATCCACCGGACGTCCAGGACCTGCCGCGGCACCGGCCGCCCCCGCGGCATCTGCTCCAGCAGCCACGCGTACTCGTCCCGCATCTCGTGGACCTTCTCCATGCGGGTCGTGTCCCGCTGGACCCCGGTCGGCATCTGCTGCAGGCGCCGGTCGGCGGCGACCAGATACCTCATCAGGTCCGGCAGCCGTCCGATGCCCGCCTCCGTCACGAAACCGGGCTTCACCAGCCCGTCCAGCTGCGCCCGCACGTCCTGGAGGTTCGGCAGCAGAGCGGGACTCCGCACGGCCTTCAGGCGCCGCTCACAGGCCTGCCAGGCGGCCAGCACCTGCTGCACCTGACCCACCGTACGGACGGTCGTGTCGACGATCTCCGCGCGGACCTTGTCGTAGAGCTTGCGGTACGACTCCTCGTCCCACGCCGGTCCGCCGAAGTCCGCGATCAGCCGGTCCGCCGCCGCCGTCGCGCAGTCGTCGAACAGAGCCTGGATCGAACCGTGCGGATTCGCCGACAGGCCCAGCTTCTGCTGGTTGGTCAGCTTCTCGGACGCGAACTTCGCGGGATTGACCGGGATGTTGCGCAGGATCAGCCGGCGCGTGCCCTTCCACATCGCCTGTGCCTGCTCGGCCTCGGTGTCGAAGAGACGCACGGACACCGTGTCGCCGTCGTCCACCAGTGCCGGATAGGCCTTCACCGGCTGACCGGCCCGGCGCGTCTCGAAGACGCGGGACAGCGTGCCGATCGTCCAGTCCGTCAGCCCCGTGCGCTCCACGGACTCGCCGCCGCTGCGCTCCGCGGTGGCCGCCGCGGCCTGCGACAGCGCCTTGCGCGCCTTCGGCTTCAGCCGGAGCTTCAGGGCCTCCAGGTCCTTGTCCTCCGCCAGCTTGCGCCGCCGCTCGTCGACGATCCGGAAAGTGATCTTCAGATGGTCGGGGACCTTCGACCAGTCGAAGTCCTCCGCGTCGAACGGCACCCCCACCATGCGCCTCAGCTCCCGCGCCATGGTCACCGTCAGCGGCTCCTGGAGCGGCACGGCCCGCTCCAGGAACGCCTGCGCGTAGTTCGGCGCCGGCACGTAGTTGCGGCGGACCGGCTTGGGCAGCGACCGGATCAACTCGGTGACGACCTGTTCCCGCAACCCGGGGATCTGCCAGTCGAACCCCTCGTCCGTGACCTGGTTGAGGACCTGGAGCGGGATGTGGACGGTCACCCCGTCCGCGTCCGCACCCGGCTCGAACTGGTACGTCACCCGGAACTTCAGCGGCCCCTGACGCCAGGAGTCCGGATAGTCGTCCTTGGTGACCGCACCCGCCTTCTCGTTGATGAGCATCTCGCGCTCGAAGTCGAGGAAGTCGGGCTGCTCGTGCCGCTTGTGCTTCCACCACGAGTCGAAGTGCGCACCGGAGACGACGTGTTCGGGCACCCGCTGGTCGTAGAAGTCGAACAGCGTCTCGTCGTCGACCAGGATGTCCCGGCGCCGGGCCCGGTGCTCCAGCTCCTCCACCTCGGTGAGCAGCCGGCGGTTGTCCGCGAAGAACTTGTGGTGCGTGCGCCAGTCGCCCTCGACCAGCGCGTTGCGGATGAACAGCTCGCGGCTGACCTCCGGGTCGATCCGCCCGTAGTTCACCTTGCGCTGGGCCACGATCGGCACGCCGTACAGCGTGACCTTCTCGTACGCCATCACGGCCGCCTGGTCCTTCTCCCAGTGCGGCTCGCTGTACGTGCGCTTGAGGAGGTGCCCGGCGAGCGGCTCCACCCACTCCGGCTCGATCTTCGCGTTGACGCGGGCCCAGAGGCGCGAGGTCTCCACCAGCTCCGCGGACATCACGAAGCGCGGCGGCTTCTTGAACAGCGCCGAGCCGGGGAAGATCGCGAACTTGGCGCCGCGCGCCCCCAGGTACTCGTTCTTCGCCGTGTTCCTCCCGCCCTCCGCTCCGGCGTCCTTGACGTCCTTCATGCCGACGTGCGAGAGGAGCCCGGCCAGCAGCGACACGTGCACGCGGTCGTCCGGGGCGGCGTGGTCGGCGTCGTTGAGCTGGATGCCCATCTGCTTGGCGACCGTGCGCAGCTGGGTGTAGATGTCCTGCCACTCGCGGATCCGCAGGAAGTTGAGGTACTCCTGCTTGCACATCCGGCGGAACGACGACGAGCCCCGCTCCTTCTGCTGCTCGCGGACGTACCGCCAGAGGTTGAGGAACGCCAGGAAGTCGCTGGTCTCGTCCTTGAAACGGGCGTGCTGCTGATCGGCCTGCGCCTGCTTGTCCGCCGGACGTTCGCGCGGGTCCTGGATGGAGAGCGCCGCCGCGATGACCATGACCTCGCGGACACAGCCGTTCTTATCGGCCTCCAGGACCATCCGGGCCAGGCGCGGGTCGACGGGCAGCTGGGCGAGCTTGCGACCGGTGTCGGTGAGCCGCTTGCGCACGTCCTTCTGCGCGGGGTCGAGCGCGCCCAGCTCCTGGAGGAGCTGCACACCGTCACGGATGTTGCGGTGGTCCGGCGGATCGATGAACGGGAACTTCTCGATGTCGCCGAGGCCGGCCGCGGTCATCTGCAGGATGACGGAGGCGAGGTTGGTACGGAGGATCTCCGCGTCCGTGAACTCCGGCCGCGCGTTGAAGTCGTCCTCGCTGTACAGCCGGATGCAGATGCCGTCGCTGGTCCGCCCGCAGCGGCCCTTGCGCTGGTTGGCGCTGGCCTGCGAGATCGGCTCGATGGGCAGCCGCTGGACCTTGGTGCGGTGGCTGTACCGCGAGATGCGGGCGAAGCCGGGGTCGATGACGTACTTGATGCCCGGCACGGTCAGCGAGGTCTCGGCGACGTTGGTGGCGAGCACGATCCTGCGCCCGGTGTGCTGCTGGAACACCCGGTGCTGTTCGGCATGGGACAGGCGGGCGTACAGCGGCAGGATCTCGGTGAATCTGTACTTCTTCTTCTCCAGGGCGTCCGCGGTGTCCCGGATCTCCCGTTCACCGGAGAGGAAGACGAGGATGTCACCCTTCCCCTCGCCCATCAGCTCCTCGACGGCGTCGGTGATGGCGGTGATCTGGTCCCGGTCGGCGTCGTCGCCGTCCTCTTCCAGGAGCGGGCGGTAGCGCACCTCCACCGGATACGTCCGGCCGCTGACCTCGATGATCGGGGCGTCGTTGAAGTGCCGGGAGAAACGCTCGGGGTCGATCGTCGCCGAGGTGATGACGACCTTCAGGTCCGGCCGCTTCGGCAGCAGCTGGGCGAGGTAGCCCAGCAGGAAGTCGATGTTGAGGGACCGCTCGTGCGCCTCGTCGATGATGATCGTGTCGTAGGCGCGGAGCTCGCGGTCGGTCTGGATCTCGGCGAGGAGGATGCCGTCCGTCATCAGCTTGATGAAGGTCGCGTCCGGGTTCACCTGGTCGGTGAACCGCACCTTCCAGCCGACGGCCTCACCGAGCGGCGTGTCCAGCTCGTCCGCCACCCGCTCGGCGACGGTACGGGCGGCGATCCGGCGGGGCTGCGTGTGCCCGATCATGCCGCGCACACCGCGGCCGAGCTCCACACAGATCTTCGGGATCTGCGTGGTCTTTCCCGACCCGGTCTCTCCGGCGACGATGACGACCTGGTGATCGCGGATGGCCTCCGCGATCACGTCCTTCTTCTGGCTGACCGGGAGTTGGTCGGGATAGGTGACGGCGGGCACACGGGCCCGGCGCTCACCGATGCGCTGTTCGGCCTTGGCCACCTCCGCCTCGATCTCGGCGAGAACGGCGGCCCGGGCCTCCGGCTTACGGATCTTCCGCGCACCCTCGAGCCTGCGGCCGAGCCGGTGCGCGTCGCGCAGTGACAGCTCGGCCAGCCGGGGAGCGAGGGCGCCGAGGGCGGGGGCGGGGTGCGTAGACATACGGACTCCAGGATCTCATCCTGGAGAAATTCCTGGCGAACGCTTTTGCCGCGGTGCGGCGGCGGTGCGGAGGCCGGCTCCGGCAGCGAGCGGGCAAGGGCGCCGGAAACGGGCAGACAAAGGAGCCGACGCAGCCAACACAGACGATGCAGCCGACACAGACAACGCCCGACACAGACAACGCATACAACAAGGCCCCGATCCGAAGATCGGGGCCTTTGTTGTGGCTGGGGCCGGGGTCGAACCGGCGACCTATCGCTTTTCAGGCGATCGCTCGTACCAACTGAGCTACCCAGCCGTGAGGTTTCACGTGAAACCTCAGCGGTCCTGACGGGATTTGAACCCGCGGCCTCCACCTTGACAGGGTGGCGAGCACTCCAAACTGCTCCACAGGACCATGTGGGTGTGTGCGAACCAACGAAAGTAAGTGTCGCACACCGTACTGCGTGCCCCCAACGGGATTCGAACCCGTGCTACCGCCTTGAAAGGGCGGCGTCCTAGGCCGCTAGACGATGAGGGCTATCGGCCCGCCTGGGCGCTTCGCAGCGCGTCGGGGACGTGAGAAGCATAGGCGATGGCAGGAGGTATCGCCAAAACGCTTTACGGAGGGCCGGGGCTCGCGTCGGAGGGGGACGGGGTGGCGCCCGGTTGGTTCTCCTTCGGCAGGTGGCGGCTGACCTCCGCCGTCGTCAGGCCCAGGCCGCCGAGCTTGATCTCGTCCCAGGCCTGGAGGCGCCGGGTGTCCCGGTCGAAGTAGAGGATCGACGCCTGGATCGGGTCGGGGTTCTTCCCCTCGACGGCGCGCAGGCCGCTGCCGCCGGTGGAGCCTTCGACGCGCAGGCGGGTGCCGTACTTCATGACCTCCATGTCCTCGTGGTGGACGTGGCCGGCGAGCACCAGGGGCACCTCGCCGTCCACCTCGCGCGCCGCCGACGGCTCGTGGGCGATCGCGACGTCCACGGGGGTGCCGGCCGCGGCCTGGTCGCGGAGGGCGGAGGCCAGGCGGGCGCCGGCGAGTTCCTGGGAGGCCTCGGCGCCCTCGGGCCTGGACCGGTCGGGGGTGTACTGCGGGTCGCCGATTCCGGCGAAGCGCAGGCCCGCGACGGTCCGGGCCCGGCCGTCGTCCAGGACGTGCACGTTCTTCAGGTCCTCCAGGTAGTCCTGGGTGACGGTGGAGTCGTGGTTGCCCCGGACCCAGACGTAGGGGGCGCCCAGGTCCTCGATCGGGTCGAGGAACCCGTTCTCCGCGGCCGTGCCGTGGTCCATGGTGTCGCCGGAGTCGACGATCACGTTCACCCTGTACTGCTCCACCAGCGAGGCGATGATCTTCCAGCTCGCCGGGTTGAGGTGGATGTCCGACACGTGCAGGACGCGGATGGTGGTGGGGTCGGGCTGGTAGGCGGGGAGCGTGGACGTGACGTCGTAGAGCTTGGTCACGTTGGTGACCAGGCGGGCCAGTTCCCGCTGGTAGACGTCGAACTCGGTGACGATGCTGCGCGCGTCGCCGACGAGGGAGGGCGCGGAGGAGAGCAGTCCGGAGAACTTCGGCTCCAGGACCGAGTCGGGGTTCCAGGTGGCGTACGCGGTGCCGCCGGAGGCGATCAGCAGGGTGAGGGCGAGACCCCCGGCGCCCAGGGCGCGCCGGGGGCGGCGGTAGACGGCGAGGCCGAGCGCGGTGGCGCCGGTGACGACGGCGACGCAGGAGCGGACGGCGAGGTCGAGTGTGCCGTGCTCGACGTCGCGGGCGACCTCGTCCTGGAGCCCGGAGAGGCGTTCGGGATGGTCGACGAGGGCCTGGGCGCGGTCGGGGTCGAGCTGGTCGACATTGACGTCGAGGCGGACGGGGGCGACGTGGCTGTCCAGCTGGAGTGCGCCCAGCGGGGAGACGTTGATCTTCGTGCCGCCGGTGAGGGAGGGGCGCAGGGTCATGGTCGTGTTCATGGGGCCGACCGGGACCCGGACGTCGCCCACGACCAGCAGGCCCAGCCAGGCGCCGAGCAGGACGACGGCGACGAGTCCGACGGCGCGGGTCCAGGGACGCGCCCGGGGGCCGGGTTCGGTCACCGCGGGCGCCCGGCGGGCCCGGTGGCGGCGGGCGAGGGCGCGTGGGGCGTTGCGGATGGGGTTCACCACCTCGGCCAGGACGTGCAGGACTGCGGCGGGGACGCGGGCCATTGGTCCCCTATGCCCGGAGTCCGGGGCGGATATGCGGGCGGCGGTCCCCGGCCGCCGGGCCGGGGGAACGGGGTGGGGATGTGGGGCGCGTCTGTGTCGTACCCCACGGTCGTACCGGACAATGGGCCCTGTGCTGGAGATGACGCGCGAGGAGTTCGAGGAACTGGTCGCCGAGGCCCTGGACCGGATCCCGCCGGAGCTGACGCGGCTGATGGACAACGTCGCGGTGTTCGTCGAGGACGAACCGCCGGCCGACGATCCCGAGCTGCTCGGGTTGTACGAGGGGACGCCGCTGACGGAGCGCGGCGAGTGGTACGCGGGGGTGCTGCCGGACCGGATCACTATCTACCGGGGGCCGACGCTGCGGTTCTGTGAGACGCGTGAGGACGTCGTGGCGGAGACCGAGGTGACCGTGGTGCACGAGATCGCGCACCACTTCGGGATCGACGACGCGCGGCTGCACGCCCTCGGGTACGGCTGAGCGGGGCCCGGGGTCGCGTGTCCTCTTGTGGGTGACGGGAGTTGGGCACGTCGACTCCTTGAGACCCGGAGGTGGCCGCCCGTGCGCCCCTTGTACGTACCCGTCCGTCTGGCCGCCGCGGTCGTGGCCGTCGCTGCTGCCTCCGGCTGTATGAGTGTGGGCGACGACGGGGCCGGCGGCGGCGCCAGGCCGTCGCGCTCCGCCGGTGAGCGGGGCGGTGAGGGTGCCGACGGCGGCCCGGAGGCCTCGGGCGGGAACGCCGGGTACGGCGCCGCCGTCGAGGGCGGGCACGGGCGTGCCAGGGAGAAGGGGAAGAAGGCCAAGGGCGACGACGCGCGCGGCGGCAGGGGCAAGGGCGGGGGCGGCGAGGGGAAGAGCGGGGACGCGTCCTCCCCGGCTCCGCCGGCGGCGCGTCCGACGGGGTCCGCTCCGGTGGTGGGCGGCGAGCCGGGCGAACCGGTGCCCACCTGGACGCCGCCCGTGGAGCCCTCGCGGACGGTGGAGCCGGAGCCGACGCCGACCCAGGAGCCGCCCGCCTCGCCGACGCCGGAGCCGACGGTGGCGGAGCCGTCCTCGTCGGCGCACGAGCCGCCGGGAACCCAGCTGGCGCACCGGGAGCCGGCGCCGGAGGCCGGAGTGCCGGTGTAGGCGCGCACGGGGTGCCGACGGGGACGCGCACGGCGCGCGGAAGGGGGCGCGGGCGTAGGCCGGACCCGGGCGCGGAGGGTGTCGCGGGAGCGGGCGGCGACCCGGCTGAGCTGGGCATGTGCTACTCGGTTTGCCTTCTGGGGTGGGGAGTGCGTATGGTGGCAGATCGTTTGATCCCATTTGCCCGGCGCCACCGCAGAGCGCGCCGTGTGGCGCGTACTCTCCCTTGCCGTGGTGGACCGCATCGAGGCGGTCGTATTGCGAATCGCGATTCACGGAGTTGACGGGCGCGTGCCGACGAGAGACTCCGGAAGGTTTCGCATTCGCATGTCCATCATCAGTACTGATCACGTCGTCGTGCCCGAGAACGCCGACATCCCCGAGGGCCCCGAGGCCGTCGAGAACCCCGGCACCGAGGCCGCCGACACGGACACCGTCGGGACCGAGGCCGCCGAGGCCGCTCCCGAGGTGACCTTCGCCGACCTCGGCCTGCCCGAGGGCGTCGTGCGCAAGCTCGCGCAGAACGGCGTGACCAGCCCCTTCCCGATCCAGGCCGCGACCATCCCGGACGCGCTGAAGGGCAAGGACATCCTCGGCCGGGGCCGTACCGGCTCCGGCAAGACCCTCTCCTTCGGTCTGCCGACCCTGGCCACGCTGGCCGGCGGTCGCACCGAGAAGCACAAGCCGCGCGCCGTCATCCTGACGCCGACCCGTGAGCTGGCCATGCAGGTCGCCGACGCGCTCCAGCCCTACGGCGACGTGGTCGGCCTGCGGATGAAGGTCGTCTGCGGCGGTACCTCCATGGGCAACCAGATCTACGCCCTGGAGAAGGGCGTCGACATCCTGGTCGCCACGCCCGGCCGGCTGCGCGACATCATCAAGCGCGGTGCCTGCTCCCTGGAGAACGTGGAGATCGCGGTCCTCGACGAGGCCGACCAGATGTCCGACCTGGGCTTCATGCCCGAGGTCACCGAGCTGCTCGACCAGATCCCGGCGGGCGGCCAGCGGATGCTGTTCTCCGCGACCATGGAGAACGAGATCAAGACCCTCGTCGACCGGTACCTGAAGGACCCGGTCAGCCACGAGGTCGACGCGGCCCAGGGCGCGGTGACGACCATGTCGCACCACATCCTGGTCGTGAAGCCGAAGGACAAGGCGCCGGTCACCGCGGCCATCGCCTCCCGCAAGGGCCGCACCATCATCTTCGTCCGCACCCAGCTGGGCGCCGACCGCGTCGCCGACCAGCTGCGCGAGTCGGGTGTGAAGGCGGACGCGCTGCACGGCGGCATGACCCAGGGCGCGCGCACCCGCACGCTGGCCGACTTCAAGGACGGCTACGTCAACGTCCTGGTCGCCACCGACGTCGCCGCCCGCGGCATCCACGTCGACGGCATCGACCTGGTCCTGAACGTGGACCCGGCCGGTGACCACAAGGACTACCTGCACCGCGCCGGCCGCACGGCCCGCGCCGGCCGTACCGGCACCGTCGTCTCCCTGTCCCTGCCGCACCAGCGGCGGCAGATCTTCCGGCTGATGGAGGACGCGGGCGTCGACGCCACGCGCCACATCATCCAGGGCGGCGCCGCCTTCGAGCCGGAGGTCGCCGAGATCACCGGTGCCCGGTCGATGACCGAGGTCCAGGCGGAGTCCGCGGGCAACGCCGCCCAGCAGGCCGAGCGGGAGGTCGCCCAGCTCACCAAGGAGCTGGAGCGCGCCCAGCGGCGTGCCACCGAGCTGCGCGAGGAGGCGGACCGACTGGTCGCCAGGGTCGCGCGGGAGCGGGGCGAGGACCCGGAGACGGTGCTGGCCGAGGTGGCCGCGGCGGCGTCCGAGCCCGAGGTCTCGCTGCCGGAGCAGCCGGGTGCCCGGGACGTCGACAAGGCCGAGCGCAACGGCGGCAACGGGCAGGACCGCTTCGCGGACCGCGAGCGCGGTGGCCGTTCCTACGAGCGTCGTGACGACCGGGGCGACCGAGGTGGCCGTTCCTTCGAGCGTCGTGACGACCGTGGTGGCCGTTCGTTCGAGCGTCGTGACGACCGACGTGACGACCGCGGCGGTGACCGGGGTGGCTTCCGCCGTGACGACCGGGGCGACGACCGTGGTGGCCGTTCCTTCGACCGGCGCGACGACCGTGGTGGCCGTTCCTTCGACCGGCGCGACGACCGGGGCGGCTTCCGCCGTGACGACCGTGGCGACCGGGGTGACCGTGGTGGTCGTTCCTTCGAGCGTCGTGACGACCGTGGTGGCCGTTCCTTCGAGCGTCGTGACGACCGGGGCGGCTTCCGCCGTGACGACCGTGGCGACCGGGGTGACCGGGGTGGCCGTTCGTTCGACCGCCGTGACGACCGACGTGACGACCGCGGCGGTGACCGGGGTGGCTTCCGCCGCGACGACCGCGGCGACCGCGGCGGGCACCGTGGCAGCGACCGCCCGTTCAACCGCGACCGCCAGGGCGACCGTCCCGGCTTCCGCTCCGGCGGCCACGACCGCCCGTACGGCCGCCGTGACGACCACCGCGGTTCGTCCTTCGGCCGCCGTGACGACAAGCCGCGCTGGAAGCGCAACGGCTGACGGCTGAACAGCCGCCGACCAGCACACACTGAGCGCCGTGGCCCCCACCCCACCGGGTGGGGGCCACGGCGCTCCGCTTTCGGCCGACGAGTGACGCATGTCACGCTCCCGGCGAGGGAATCGCTGGGGGCATGACAGATGACGCCAAGGCGAGTGGGCTGTCGGACGAGGAACGGCTGGCCCAGCTCGGCTACACCCAGGTTCTGGCCCGCCGCATGTCGGCGTTCTCCAACTACGCGGTCTCCTTCACCATCATCTCGGTCCTCTCGGGCTGCCTGACGCTCTATCTGTTCGGCATGAACACGGGCGGTCCCGCCGTCATCACGTGGGGCTGGGTCGCCGTCGGCCTGATGACCCTCTTCGTCGGGCTGGCGATGGCCGAGATCTGCTCGGCGTACCCGACCTCGGCGGGCCTGTACTTCTGGGCGCACCGCCTCGCACCGCCCCGCACGGCCGCGGCCTGGGCGTGGTTCACCGGCTGGTTCAACGTGCTCGGCCAGGTCGCGGTGACCGCCGGCATCGACTTCGGCGCCGCCTCCTTCCTCGGCGCCTACCTGAACCTCCAGTTCGACTTCGAGGTGACGCCCGGCCGCACGATCCTCCTCTTCGCCGCGATCCTCGTCCTGCACGGTCTGCTGAACACCTTCGGCGTCCGCATCGTCGGCCTCCTGAACAGCATCAGCGTCTGGTGGCACGTCCTCGGCGTCGCGGTGATCGTCGGCGCGCTGACCTTCGCCCCCGACCACCACCAGCCGGCGTCGTTCGTCTTCGGCGAGTTCGTGAACAACACGGGCTGGGGCAGCGGCGTCTACGTCGTGCTGATCGGCCTGCTGATGGCCCAGTACACGTTCACCGGCTACGACGCCTCCGCCCACATGACGGAGGAGACGCACGACGCGTCCACGGCCGGCCCGAAGGGCATCGTGCGCTCCATCTGGACGTCCTGGATCGCGGGCTTCGTCCTCCTCCTCGGCTTCACCTTCGCCGTCCAGTCCTACGAGGGGGCCCGCACCTCGCCGACCGGTGCGCCGCCCGCGCAGATCCTGCTCGACGCGCTGGGCGCCAGTGCGGGCAAGCTGCTGCTGCTCGTCGTCATCGGGGCGCAGCTGTTCTGCGGGATGGCGTCGGTGACGGCCAACAGCCGCATGATCTACGCCTTCTCCCGCGACGGCGCGCTGCCCTTCTCCCACCTCTGGCACACGGTGAGCCCGCGCACCCGCACGCCGGTCGCGGCGGTCTGGCTGGCGGCACTGGCCGCGCTGGTCCTCGGCCTGCCGTACCTGATCAATGTCACGGCGTACGCCGCGGTGACGTCGATCGCCGTCATCGGTCTCTACATCGCGTACGTCATCCCGACCCTGCTGCGGGTGCGCAGGGGCGCCGCCTTCGAGCGGGGGCCGTGGCACCTGGGGCGCTGGTCGCAGGTGGTGGGCGTGGTGGCGGTGGTGTGGGTCGGCGTCATCACCGTCCTGTTCATGCTGCCCCAGGTCTCCCCGGTCACGTGGGAGACGTTCAACTACGCGCCGATCGCGGTCCTGGTGGTCCTCGGCTTCGCCGCGACCTGGTGGCTGGCCTCGGCCCGGCACTGGTTCCTCAACCCCGACCACGAACGCACCAGGGCCCGCGCGGCGGCCCGCGCGAACGCCCCCGGGCCGGTGGAGCCGTAATCCCGCTCCCGCGATCGCCCACCCGGCCCTCGCACCCGGCCCTCGCACCCGGTCCCGGATCTCCGGTCCCGGATCTCCCGTGCCCGGATCTCCCGTGCCCGATCTCCGATGCGAGATCTCCTGCGCCCGATCTCCCGCGCCCGATCTCCGATGCGCGATCTCTGATCCCCGATACCCGATCGGAGATGCGGTCGCGTCGGGCTATGCTCGGTGTGGCACCATCACGCCACACCCCTTGGGCCCTTAGCTCAATTGGCAGAGCAGTGGACTTTTAATCCATTGGTTGTGGGTTCGAGTCCCACAGGGCCTACCGCCACGCCCCCAGCTCACGAGCACGACGAGCTGGGGGCGCCGCCGTCCCCCGCTGGAGCGTGCCATGTCCCTCCCGTACGTCCTGCTCTCCGCCGCCGTCTCCCTCGACGGCTACCTGGACGACGCCGGCCCCGAGCGGCTCCTGCTGTCCGGCCCGGCCGACTTCGACCGGGTCGACGAGGTGCGCGCGTCCGTCGACGCCATCCTGGTCGGCGCCGGGACGGTCCGTGCCGACAACCCGCGGCTGCTGGTCGGCTCGGCCGAGCGGCGGGCCGCGCGGGTGGCGGCCGGGGAGGCGGAGTACCCGCTCAAGGTCACGGTCAGTGGGTCGGGCGAGCTGGACCCGGCGGCGCGGTTCTGGCACACGGGCGGGGAGAAGGTCCTCCTGACCACGGACGAGGGCGCCCGGCGGGCCCGCGCACGGGGAATCGCCGCCGACGTCGTGCCGCTCGGCAGCGCACTCGACTGGCGTACGGCGCTGGAGTACCTGCACGCCGCGCGGGGCGTACGCCGGCTCATGGTCGAGGGCGGCGGGACCGTCCACACCCAGCTGCTGCAACAGGAACTCGCCGACGAACTGCAGCTCGTCGTCGCCCCCCTGCTCGTCGGGGACCCGGGGGCGCCCCGCCTGTTCGGGCCCGGCGCCTACCAGGGCGGTCGGCTCGCGCTGGTGGAGACGCGGCGCATCGAGGACGTCGTGCTGATGCGGTACCGGCCCACCGCCCCGGGTACCGGCGGCCGGGTGTCCGCCGCGGACCGGCACTGGCTGGCGCTCGCCTGTGAGCTGGCCGAGCTGTGTCCGCCGTCCGGGACGGCGTTCAGCGTGGGGGCGGTCGTGGTCGCCGCCGACGGTACGGAGCTGGCGCGGGGGCACTCGCGCGAGGCGGGCGACCCCGTCGTCCACGCCGAGGAGGCCGCGCTCGCCAAGGCCTGCCCCGCCGACCCGCGGCTCGCGACCGCCACCGTGTACAGCAGCCTGGAGCCGTGCGCCCGCCGCGCCTCCCGGCCCGCGCCCTGCGCCCGGCTCATCCTCGACGCCGGGGTGCGCCGCGTGGTCACGGCCTGGCGGGAGCCGGACACCTTCGTGCCGGGGGCCGACGGCAGCGGGGTGCTCGCCGCCGGGGGCGCCGCCGTCGTCGTCCTGCCCGAGTACGAGGGGCGGGCGAAGGCGCCGAACCGGCACCTGCCGGAGGGCTGAGACGGCCGTGCGCATACGCGTGTGCGTTCCACCCCCCACATGACGTACACTGGTGACACAACGACGCGGGGTGGAGCAGCTCGGTAGCTCGCTGGGCTCATAACCCAGAGGTCGCAGGTTCAAATCCTGTCCCCGCTACTGAAGACCGAAGGCCGGAATCCATGAGGATTCCGGCCTTCGGTGCGTCGGCCCGGCCCGTGGGCCGGTGACGTCATCCGGTCGGCCCTCACGGCTCGCCCCCCGCCCCCGCTCCGGGAAACCTGGATTGACGGGACGGCAAGCGGCGTGACGTCGCGGGGTGGCGGGAGACGAGTGGTGCGGCCAGGTGACGTGGCAGACGAGGGACCGTACGCCCGGGCCGGCGGCCGGCTCCCCGGCGACCCCGTGCCCGACCCCGGCCTCGGTGACAAGGTGGCGCTCCCGCCGCCCGCGGGGCCCGGCCGGCGGTGGCGGACCGCGTACGGACGGACCCTCGTACGCCTGCTCCCCGTGCTGCTGATCGTCAGCGCCGTCCTGTACGACGTCCTGACCCCGCGGTACTTCACCGCGGGCCCCCTCTACACGGCCGCCCCGCTGGTCGCCGCCCCGGTCTACTCACGGCGCGGCACGGTGCTCACCGGCGTCGCCGCCGTCGTCGCCGTGATCGGGCTCCAGCTCACCAAGGGTGTCGCCCACTACGTCGACTCCCTCACGGAGCTGATCACCATCGCGACGGTCGCGGCGCTCGCCGTCCTCGTCAACGCCTTCGTCCGCCGCACCGACGAGCGTCTCGTGTCCGTCCGTGAGATCGCCGAGGCCGCCCAGCGCGCCGTGCTGCCCGAGCCCGCCGAGCGGATCGGCGGCTTCGAGATCGCCGCCCGCTACGAGGCCGCGCAGGCCGACGCCTTCATCGGCGGTGACCTGTACGCGGTGCAGGACAGCGCGCACGGCGTGCGGCTCATCGTCGGGGACGTGCGGGGCAAGGGCATGGGCGCGGTGGCCGCCGTCGCGGTCGTGATCGGCGCCTTCCGGGAGGCCGCCGAGCAGGAGTCGACGCTGGAGGCGGTGGCGCAGCGCCTGGAACGGGCCCTGGCTCGCGAGGGCACCCGGCGGGAAGGCCTGGACGCCTTCGAGGGGTTCACCACCGCAGTCCTCGCCGAACTCCCGCACGGCGCGGGCGTGGTCCGCATCGTCAACCGGGGCCATCCGCCACCCCTGCTGCTGTACGCCGACGGCACCCTGCTCTCGCTGCCCGCCCGGGAGTCGGCGCTGCCGCTCGGCATGGGAGAGCTGGGTGTGTGGCCCGACCGGGCGGAGGAGGTCGACTTCCCCGGTGGGGCCACGCTGCTGCTGTACACCGACGGCCTGTCGGAAGCCCGCGACGACCGGAACGCGTTCTACGAGCCGCACGAGCGCCTGGCCGGTTCCGTCTTCCGGCATCCGGCCCGACTGCTCGACACCCTGGCCGAAGACGTGCGCCGGCACTCCGGTGGCGGCATGGCGGACGACATGGCCCTGCTCGCCGTACGACGGCCCTGACCGTCATCACGATCGGTGACGGTGCGAGCGCCCTCCGCATAACAACTGACACACCATCAGAAGAGGCCTGGAGGGAAGGCGCCGCTGAGGGGTGGTCAAGTCGCCCTGTTTTCGCCGCTCGTGAGGCTTACGTCCGCCGGGGATCCGTTAACGATCAAGCGGAACGGCTTGGAATCCGAGGCCCCCGTCTATTAACGTTCGATAACGCAGCGCGGTCGTCCCAGCCGTCACAGAAGGCGGCTCCGTGCGCACGCGCCGAATCCCGTAAGGGAACCGGGGAACCACCACCTTGGGGTGAATCGGGCGTATGCCGCCGTGGAGACACGGCCGGTATACGCGCGTAGGAGACCTTCCTGCTCCGAACCCGTCAGCTAACCCGGTAGGCGGAAGGAAGGAAAGGAGTACGCCCACGTGGCGTCCAACCGGCCTGCCCCCGAGGCCCCGTTCGTGCCCAGCGGGCACGGCACCGACACCTTCGGCTACGACGGCCACCGCGCCGAAGAGGGCCCCTGGGAGGAATGGAACCCCACCGAGGAGTCCATCCGCCCCGTACGCGGCCGGCACCGCGTCGCCAAGCAGCGCGGCGGGCTCGCCCGCAGCTCCACCGTCCTCGGCGTCGGTGTCATCGCCGCCGTCGGAGCGGGCGGCATGGCCAGCGCGCAGACCGGCAAGCCGCCGGTGCCGATCTCCATGCCGGACCTGCCGAACGTGGGCTCGCTGATCTCCGACAGCGACGAGGAGCCGGAGCCGCAGGGCACCGCCACCCCCCTCAGCAGCATCGGCACGACCTCCACCGACACCACGGAGGGCACCACCGACGCCGGTGAGACCCTGCGGGCCCGGATCATGGCGCAGGCCGAGCAGCAGCAGGCCCAGGTCGAGAGCAAGGCCGCCGCGGAGGCTGCGGCCGCCGCCGAGAAGCAGGCCGCGGAAGCCGCCGCCAAGGCGGAGAGGGAAGCCAAGGCCAAGGCCGCCGCCGCCAAGAAGAAGGCGGAGGAGGAGGCCGCGAAGAAGGCCGAGGCCGAGCGGCTCGCGAAGCTGGCCAAGCAGTACACGCTGCCGACCTCCTCGTACACGATCTCCTCCACCTTCGGCCAGGCCGGCGCCTACTGGTCCTCCGGTCACCACACCGGCCTCGACTTCGCCGCACCCACGGGCACGCTGCTCAAGGCGGTGCACAGCGGCACGATCACGTCGGCCGGCTATGACGGGTCGTACGGCTACAAGACGGTGCTCACCCTCGAGGACGGCACCGAGATCTGGTACGCCCACCAGTCCTCCATCAGCGTCAGCGTCGGCCAGAAGGTCAGCACCGGTGACGTCATCGGCCGCGTCGGCGCCACCGGCAACGTCACGGGCGCCCACCTCCACCTGGAGGTCCACACGGCCTCGGGCGGCGGCGTCGACCCCATGGCGTGGCTGCAGAGCAAGGGCCTCACTCTCTGAGCCGCACCGTTCCCGGCGCCCGCCGCCGCTGATCCCCGGCGGTCCTGACGCAGACCCCCCGACGTCAGGGCTGCCGGTCCCCGCGGAAGCCGTTCGCCCAGGCCTCGCCGCCAGGGCCGGACGTCCGGGCGGCTATCGCTGGTAGGGACGGGGCGACGGGTACGGCAGATACCAGTGCGGCGCGGGGTACTGCGGCGGCACCGGCGTCGTGGAGACGTAGCCGTACGGGCCGTGGCATGGGTAGGGGCCGTACGCCCCGGGCCCCCGCCACGGTGGCACGGCCCGCGGCGCCGTGACGAGGGCCGCGTGCTCCAGGGCCGGACGTGCCGCGTCCCGTCGCTGCCACAGGGCGTCCAGCAGTTCCCGCTCCCGTACGACGTAGTCGGCGCCCGCCCTGCCCCGGCGCCCCCGCTGCCGCAGGAAGGCCAGTGAGGTCGCGTACGCCTCGTACTGCGCCACCGCCCGCGCCGCCGGCTTCCCGGCGTGCCGGCGGGCGTGCTGCCGGGCGATGCGGCGGGCGCGCATCGAGCCGAGGACGAACGGCTCCGCCGGCGCCAGCCACCCGGCCGCCACGTACGCGGGCAGTTCGGCCCGCACGGTGCCCAGTTCGCGCTGCCGGGTCCAGATCACCAGCCAGGTCAGCAGGCCGAACGCGGGGAGCATGAAGGCCGCGTACACCGCGAGGAAGCCGTACTCGCCGAACGAGGCCGAACCGTTCCACAGGGCGTGCATGCCCATCGCGAGCAGCAGACCGGACAGCGGGAGCAGGGCGCGGTGCAGGTGCCGGCGGTCGGCCAGGAGCGCGGCGGCGCCGAAGCCGATGCCGGTGAGCACGGTGAACAGCGGGTGGGCGAACGGCGACATCACGATGCGGACGAAGAAGGTCGCGGCCGTGACGGAGGCGATGCCGCTGTCGCCGGTGAGCTGGTCGGTGCCGAAGGCGGTGCCCAGGTAGAGGATGTTCTCGGTGAAGGCGAAGCCGGTGGCGGTGACACCGGCGACCACCACGCCGTCGACGATGCCGGTGAAGTCCCGTCTGCGGAAGAGGAAGACCAGCAGGACGGCGGCGGCCTTGGCGGACTCCTCGACGACCGGGGCTATGACCGTGGCGCCGAGGGTGTCCGCGCCGGCCGGGTCGGCGGTGGCCGTCGCTATCCATCGCGTCGCGAAGCTGTTCGCGACGATCGCTATCAACGCCGCCGCGCAGGCGCCCCAGGAGAAGCAGAACAGCAGGTTCCGCCGGGGCCCGGGGTCGACCCGGTCCAGCCAGCGGAACGCGGCCACGAGCAGCGGCACGGGCAGCACCGCGAGACCCAGCCCCACCAGGAACCCCCGCGTCCCGGTCTGTTCGCGCACCAGGGCCAGGATCACCAGGCCGGAGAGCGCCAGCAGGGTGATCAGCGCGCCGTGACGCACCCAGGTGCGCTGCCACCAGTGCGGACGCGGCGGATACGTCGGATACGGGGGACAGGTGGCCACGGCATGGACCCTAACCGGTGGGGGGCTGCTCCTTGTACTGGTCGCGGCCCTGTCCGCGCTGCGGTACGGGGTGCGACACGGAGTGCTGTACGCGGCGGAAGAGCAAGTCGTTCACCACGTGTCCCTTGTCCAGTCCCTGGCCCTCGAAACGGGTCAGCGGCCGGTGGGCGGGGCGCGGCGCGTAACCGCCGCCGGGCACGGTGTTCTCGAAGTCGGGGTGCGCGGTGAGGACCTCGAGCATCTGCTCCGCGTACGGCTCCCAGTCGGTGGCGCAGTGCACGACGGCTCCCGGCGCGAGCCTGGACGCCGCCAGGGTCAGGAACTCCGGCTGGATCAGCCGGCGCTTGTGGTGCCGCTTCTTGGGCCAGGGGTCGGGGAAGTACACGCGCAGGCCGGCGAGGGAGTCGGGGGCGAGCATCTCGCGCAGGAGGATGATCGCGTCGCCGTTGCCCACCCGGATGTTGGACAGCCCTCCCCCGCTCTCGGCTTCGCCCGAGCGGGGGGACCCCCATCGCTCCGCGAGGGAGAGCAGGTTGCCCTGGCCGGGGGTGTGGACGTCCACGGCGAGGATGTTGGTGTCCGGGTCGGCGGCGGCCATCTGGGCGGTGGCCTCGCCCATGCCGAAGCCGATCTCCAGGACGACGGGCCGGGTGTTCCCGAACAGCTCGGCGAGGTCGATGACCCGCTGCCCGTCGATGTCCAGGCCCCACTTCGGCCACAGCCGCTGCAACGCGTCCGCCTGCCCGGCGGTCACCCGGCTGCGCCGGGGCTGGAAGCTGCGGATCCGCCGCTCGAAGTGCGACCCGGCGGGGTCGGCCTTGGGCCCGTCCGGGAACCGGGGCTCGCCCTTGGCACGGGTGTGCCGCAGGGACGCGCCGTCCTGGGGGGCGGCTGGCTGGGGGGCGTCGGAGGCGCTGCGGAAATCAGACACAGTGCCCCCAATTTTACGGCCGTCCGAGCATGGCCAGCGCCCTGCGCCCCACCTCCCGCCCGATCGGCAGCGCCGCCGTGGCAGCGGGCGACGGCGCGTTCAGGACGTGTACGGCGTGGGCGCCCTCGCGGATCAGGAAGTCGTCCACCAGCGTCCCGTCCGCGAGCACCGCCTGGGCCCGCACCCCCGCGGCCGTCGGCACCAGGTCCGCCTCCGTCACGCCGGGCAGCAGCCTGCGGACCGCCGCGGTGAACGCTCCCTTGGACAGCGACCGCCGCAGTTCGCCGGCGCCGTATCGCCAGTGCCGCCCGGCCAGCCGCCACGCACCCGGCCAGGCCAGCGTCCCGCCCAGCTCGCGGGGCCGCACCACGCCCCAGCCGTAGCCCTCCCGGGCGAGGGCCGGGACCGCGTTCGGCCCGATGTGCACGCTCTGGTCGATGCCGCGCGTCAGGTGCACCCCGAGGAACGGGAAGGCCGGGTCCGGCACGGGATAGACCAGCCCCCGCACCATCGCGGGCCGCGCCAGCTCGTAGTACTCGCCCCGGAAGGGGATGATCCGCATGCCCGGGTCGTCCCCGGTCATCCGGGCGATCTCGTCGCAGCGCAGCCCGGCGCAGTTCACCAGGACCCGGGCGCGGAGCACGTCACCGGAGCCGGTGCGGACGGCGACCCCGAGGCCCGGGCGCCGGTCGATGTGCCGCACCTCGGCGTCGTAGCGGATCCGCGCGCCCGATGCCCGGGCCAGCTGCCGGGCCACGGCGACGTAGTCGCAGACGCCGGTCGTGCCGACGTGTATGGCCGCGAGGCCGCGGACCTCCGGCTCGTACTCCGTGATCTGGGCGGCGCCCAGCTCGCGCACCGGTATGCCGTTCTCCCGGCCGCGCTGCACGAGCGCGTGCAGGCGGGGCAGCTCCGCCCGGTCGGTGGCGACGATCAGCTTGCCGGTGACCGCGTGGTCGATGCCGTACTCGGCGCAGAACTTGACCATCTCCGCGGCGCCCCGCACCGCGTAGCGCGCCTTCAGGGAACCCGGGCGGTAGTAGACACCGCTGTGGATGACGCCGCTGTTGCGGCCCGTCTGGTGCCGGGCCGGGCCCGGTTCCTTCTCCAGCACCGTGACGCGGGTGCCGGGCGCGGCGCGGCTGATCGCGTACGCCGTGGACAGGCCGACGATCCCGCCACCGATCACCAGCACGTCGCAGTCGTATGCGCTCTCGGCCCGCACGCGTTCCACCTCCGGCCCACCTCCCGGCTTCGATAGTGCACTGCGCCACTGACAATGCCTTCAAACCCGGAACGGGCGGGCTCAGGCCGACGTCGTCAGGAGCGGACGGGCGCGCTCGCGCAGCTCGGCCACGCGGGGCTCGTCGCCGTACGGCTCCAGGCGGTGCAGGAGATCCCTGACGTACTCGGTGGTGCGCGCGGAGGAGATGCGGCCGGCCACCTCGACCGCCCGCACGCCCTGCTCGCAGGCCGCGTCCAGATTGCCCGACTCCAGCTCGGCCACCGCCGAGACGACGAGCCGGAGGCCGTGCGAGCGTACGAACTCCTCCGTCGGCTTCGACAGGGCCTGCTCGGTGAAGCGGCGGACCTGGCGTGGTGCCTTCAGGTCGCGGTAGCACTCGGCCGCGTCGGCGGCGAACCGGTCGTAGGAGTAGAAACCCAGCCAGGTCGGGTCGCTGTCGCCGGGCCGGGCGCGCTCCAGCCAGCTCTCGGCCGCCTTCAGGGCGGCGCCGGCCGCCGGTGCGTCACCCGCGCGCGCGTGTGCGCGGGCCTCGACCAGGCGGAAGAAGCTCATGGTGCGGGCTGTGGCCAGGCCCCGGTTGCGTTCGAGGGCGGCCTGCGCGAGGTCCACTCCCTCGTCGCCGAAGCCGCGGTAGGTCGCCTGGAGCGACATGGAGGCGAGTACGTAGCCGCCCAGGGGGACGTCGGCCGCCGCGCGGGCCAGGCGCAGGGCCTGGATGTAGTAGCGCTGGGCCGCCTCCTGCTGGCCGGTGTCGAAGGCCATCCAGCCCGCCAGACGGGTCAGTTCGGCCGAGGCGCCGAACAGGGCGCGGCCGACCTCGTCGGAGTAGGAGCCGAGGAGCAGGGGCGCGGCCTCGACGCGTAAGCACTCGGGGACCATCGACGAACGCCAGTCGCCGCCGCCGTACTTGGAGTCCCATCGGCGGGCGTCCTCGGCGGCCTCCCGCAGTTTCTGCACATCGCTGTGGCCGACTTTGAGCGGTGCGCCGGAGCCCTCGGCCGGGCTCGCGTCGCGCGCCACCGAGCTGTCGGCCGGGGTTATCAGCCACCGCGAGGCGGGCGTTGCGTATGCGCTCACTGCGAACGATCCGGCGAGCGACTGCCAGATGCCGCCGGAGCCGGCCCGGCGGCCGGCGAGGTCGAGACGGTAGAGCTCGGTGGCGGACCTGACCGCCTGGCCGACGTCCCGCGGGAAGGCGAGGCCCACCTCGGGGGCGGGGTCCGCGTCCGCCAGGCCGATCTCGTGGAGCGGTACCGGGCGGCCGAGCTTCTGGCCGATGGCGGCGGCGATGAGGTGCGGTGCCGCACCCTGCGGCACCATGCCCTTCGACACCCAGCGCGCCACCGACGTCTTGTCGTAGCGAAGAGTCAACCCGCGTTGGGCGCCGAGGTCGTTGACGCGCCGCGCGAGTCCTGCGTTGCTGATTCCCGCGAGGGCGAGAACCGTGCCGAGCTTTTCGTTCGGCCCGCGTTGCTCCCTGGACATGCGCCACCCCTCGACACAGACGGCTGCCGCGCTGGCATAACCACGCGGCATTCGTAAACCCAGCGTAGTTCGCCGCATCCCATGCGTTAAGAGGCATTGTTCCGGATGGCGGGATTGTGGTCCGTACTGAAGTGCGGCGCGTGCACGGTCTGTTGCGGCGCGCTCCCGCTGTGTGGCCGTGCGCCCGTCCGTGCGCTCTACTCCGGCCACCGGGGGAGCGGTTCCATGGGGACGCGTGGGCCGGCCCGCTGTACTGGATCCGGTGGGCTGGGGGATGCCGCCGCCTACATCCCCGCGGGCGGCGGACCGGTCCGGGGGGCGTGCCTCGCCCCCCGGACCGCGCACCGCCGGGCGGTGCGCAAAGCCTGTACGGAGCGTGTTCGAACGCGTCCATGCGACGTCGATTCGGCCGAAAATCGACCCTGGGGGTATCAGGGGAGTACCGCCCTCACCATGGGAGTTGAGGGCGCTCCGGGGAGCCAAACGGCGCGATACGGGGGCGCATTCGCGTCGTCTTCGCGCTCTCGGACAGGCAGTCGGCGTTCTCGCGCGGGTCTCCGCGGGGGCGCATTCATGGGAGCACACGCGGCTCCGCCGACGCTCTGCGGCGCGCCCTTCATGGCAGCATGGGGAACCAGTTCGTACGGTGCACTGGTTGTCCCCAGCCTGTGGAGGCGTCGATGCGGTGGTTGGTGGGGTGGAGCAGTGCCGCCATGGCCGCGCCAGGCGCCGGAGCGGGCGGTTCCGCGGGGGCCACCGGGTACGACGGCGAGACCGTACAGCCCGTGGGATCCCAGATGGTGTGGGGCGACCCCGACCCCCTGTGGGCGGTCGGCGACTGGCGCCCCGACGAGGTGCGCGTCGTCACGGCGGACCCGCAGACCCGGATCGCCGTCCTCGGCATCTGCGGCGCGTCCGACGAGCAGCTGAGGGTCGGGCTGTTCGCCGCGCGGGGAGGGGCACTTCGGCACCTGACGGCGTGGCCCGGCAGCTACACGGCCGTCGTCCAGGTGGGGCGGCGCATCACCGTCTGCGGTGACCTCGCGGGCGTACGGCCGGTGTTCCACACCCCCTGGGCCGGCGGCACCGCGTACGCGACCGCCGCGCTGCCCCTGGCCGACCTCGTCGAGGCCAACCTCGACTTCGGGTACCTCGCCGCGCTGCTCGCCGCGCCCGACGTGCCGGCCGCGCTGGACGACGCCACCCCGTACGACGGCGTGAAGCGCGTTCCGCCGGGGCACGCGCTCATCCTTCGCGCCGGGGCGCGCGAGATCGCCGGGTACGAGCCGGTGGCCTCCCTCGCCGTGGCGGCGCCCCCGGCCGACCCCGGCCGGGCGGTGGACGGCGTGCGGGACGCCCTGGTCGAGGCCGTGCGGACGCGTCTGGCCGCGCCCCGGCACGTCCCCGGGGACGGCATCGACCCCGGGCCGGTGCCCGGCATGGGGCCCGCGGAACGACGCGCCGCGCGTGGCATGCCGGTCCCCGGGATCGGCGCCGACCTGTCCGGCGGACCGGCCTCGGGGACGCTGGCGCTGCTGGCCGCCGGGCTGCCGGGGTCGCCGGGGACCGTGCTCGGGCACGGCACGGGGGCGGGGGAGCGCCTGCTGGCCGTCACCTTCAACGACCTGGCCGTCGGCGGGCAGGAGTCCGAGCTGGAGCGGGCGGGTGCGCTGGCCGCCAACCCGCGGCTGCACCATGTGGTCGTCGCCGGTGACGAGACGGTGCTGCCGTACGCCGCGCTGGACGGGCCGCTGACGGACGAACCGGGCTCCTGCCTCGTCGCGGCGGCCCGGCATCGGGCGCGGCTGGCCGCGGGCAGTGCCGACCACTTCACGGGGTACGGCGCGCGGCAGGTGCTGGACGCGCATCCGGCGCGGCTGGCCGATCTGCTGATGGACCGCAAGCGGCGCCATCTCGTACGGCCGGTCGCCGCGCTGGCCAAGGCCGACGGTTCCGTGCTGGTGCCCGCGCGCGTGTACGCCGCGGCGCGGCGGCTCGCGCGGACGCCGTACCGCACCGGGCTCGAGGTGCTCGCCGAACGGCTGCTGCGCCGGCGTTTCGACACACCTGGTGACGGGGCCATGGAGGCGTCGCTCGCCGTGCTCTCCTGGGCGGGGCCGGGGCCCGCGGCGCGGTGGCTGACCGGAGAGGCGCTGGCCGAAGTATCGGTTCGTCTGCAGACGTCCTCCCAGCGGTCCGGGGTCGGTCCGGGGCAGCGGCCCGGTGACTTCCGGGCGCGGGCGGCACTGGCCCGGCAGGCGGCGGACGTGCGGGTGCTGGAGCAGGCCGCCGAGATCCGCTTCCAGCGGTTGCACACGCCGTTCCTCGACAACCAGGTCGTCCGCGCGTGCCGTGCGCTGCCGGAGGCGCTGCGGGTGCAGCCGGGGGCCCGTGCGGCGATCCTGCGGACGGTGCTGGAGGGGGCGGGGGTGAGCGATCTGCCGAGCGGCTGGGGTGCGCCGACGCAGGCGGTGGCGGCGTCCGCCGCGCGGACGGGGCTGCGGGTCGCCGCGGACTCCCTGCTGGGGTTGTTCGACACGCCGTTGCTCGCGGAGGCGGGGCTGGTCGAGGCGCGGACCGTGCGGAAGGCGGTGCGGGGGGCCGCGGCGGGCGAGGCGTTGCCGCTGGACGGGCTGGCCGACCTGGTCTCCCTGGAGCTGTGGCTTCGGCGCCTTCTCGCCCGGCGTGGCACCTGCTGGACGGGTACGCCGGCGCGGCAGCGCGCGGTGCCGGCGGGGATCGCGCCCCGGCGGGGGGCGCTGGGCGGGGCGGCCGGCCCGACGGGGGCGGGGGCTGTGGTGCGGGTGCCTCCGGCGGGTGGGATGGGGTGACACCTGCGGGGGCCTCCGGCGGTGGGCCGGGGCGGTGCCTGTGCCGCCGGTGGTGGGC